>CAMKQB010000030.1 GCA_946414825.1 uncultured Lachnospiraceae bacterium | reverse complement strand
TAATACTCGTACTAGTAATTGTAATAGGTTCTTTTGTGTTAAGTGGGGTTATTTCATCAAAGGCTGGAATCGGTACTGTAAACGGTTTTGCAGAGAGAGAAGAAATAAATGAAGAGATAAATGCAGAACTTACACGTATGATCAGTGAGAATATGACCAGAGTGGAGAATGCATTTCCTCCGATGAAGATGATGGGAGAAGTGCTTACTAATGCTGACTTTCCAGGACTTGCCATATATGCACTTGTTTCACTCGCGGTAATAATACTGACAAGTTTAATAATCGGTAGAAACTTCTTCGGTATTTCACGCAGACTTTTTGCTTCCCAGACTCATAGAGATTATAGTATCTCAGAAATGAAGAAGAATTCAGTAATGAAGGCTCTTGTAAAGAAGGAGGCATCGAGATATTTCTCATCTGGAATATATGTATCAAATACAATCGTTGGTCCGGTTATGGCAGTGATATTTTCTGTGGCTTTAGGTTTTGTGGATATTGATAAGATAGTGAAGAGTGCAGGAGAGTTGCCAATAGACATGAAATTTGAAAATTCGTTTCCATATCTTTTAGGACTAATCTTTTGCATGATGAGTATTGCAGCCTCAAGTGTATCAATCGAAGGAAAGAACTGGTGGATAGTAAGAACACTGCCGCTTAGCGCAAAGGATATTCTAGGAGCAAAGATTCTTTTTAATCTGATATTTGTGGCACCTTTCTATGCACTGATGGAGATAATATTACTTTTTGCTGTAAATGCAGGACCTCTTGAAAGACTATGGCTTATAGTAGTACCGGGGCTGGCAATTCTTTACTCAGTACTTCTTGGAATGACATGCAATCTGAAGTTCCCTAAGTTTAACTGGGAAAATGAAGCAGAAGTTGTTAAGCAGGGGGCGGCAACAGGACTTAGCATGCTGGGGATACTTCCAATGATTCTTTTTGTAGGTGGAGCGGCTGCAATGACTGGCGCAGGTTTACATCTTGTAGGTCTTTGTTTTGTAGTATTTATGAGTATTCTCTGCTGGGTTTTATATAGCAAGATCAAAGGTTTTGATATTCAGACTTTGTATTAGGAAACTCTGGCTGAACAAAATAGCTATAAAGGGGCATTTATTTGTGATATAGTAAGTCAGTAACCAGAAGTAATCTGAAGCTTATTATGAGAGGATTTATTTAAATGCTGAATCAGTTTTCTAGAACAGAACTATTATATGGAACTGAAGCTATGGAAAAGCTTGCTGCTTCCCGAGTTGCTGTTTTTGGTATAGGAGGAGTAGGTGGATATACAGTTGAGGCGTTAGCTAGAAGTGGAATAGGAACGCTGGAGCTTATAGATAGTGACAAAGTAAGTATAACAAATATCAATCGACAGATAATAGCAACAACAAAAACCGTTGGAAAATACAAGGTCGATGTAGCAGAAGAGCGTGTACATGAAATAAATCCTGAGTGTATAGTTAAAACATATAAAACCTTCTTTTTGCCTGATAATCAGGACGAGTTTGATTTTAGAGGCTATGACTATGTTGTGGATGCTATTGATACAGTTGCGGGAAAGCTTGCAATAATTGAGAAGGCAAAGAGAGAAGGAGTTCCGGTTATATCTTCGATGGGGGCTGGAAATAAAGTGAATGCCTCTATGTTCGAAGTATCTGACCTTTATAATACCTCAATATGCCCACTTGCAAAGGTTATGAGACGAGAGTGCAGAAAGAGGGGGATTGATTCACTTAAGGTTGTTTACTCAAGGGAGGAACCAATAACTCCCAAAGGGAGAGTAGAAGAAGTGTCGATGAAGAGATCTATACCTGGATCGACTGCATTTGTTCCATCGGTAGTGGGACTAATTATAGCTGGGGAAGTGATTAATGATCTTACCCAAAAGCTATGAAAAAATAATATGTGATGATTTTAAAAAATATATCATATTCTGTGATTATATGATAAAATATAACACGCAAATTATTTTTTATGTGATTAGTAATAGGAGGAGCTATGAAAGCAGCAATAATTATGGGTTCCACCAGTGATCTTCCAAAGGTAGAGCCTGCAATAAATCTTTTGAAAGATAAGAATGTTGATGTAAAGGTTAGATGTCTGTCAGCTCATAGAGCTTCAAAACAGTTGTCTGACTTTATTGAAGAGATTAATAATGACGAAACAGAAGTTATTATAACAGCGGCTGGTATGGCGGCAGCGCTTCCTGGTGTGGTGGCTGCACAGACAATACTTCCAGTAATTGGAGTTCCTTTATCAGGTTCTGTGCTTGATGGACAGGACGCTCTGTTTTCAATAGTTCAGATGCCACCTGGAATTCCGGTTGCAACAGTAGCTATAAATGGAGCGAAGAATGCAGGATGGCTTGCACTTGAGATTATGGCAGTTAAGCACCCGGATCTGAGGAATGTTCTTCTGGCAGAGCGTAAGAGCATGCAGGATGTAGCACTTCTTGCAAATGATGAAATAATAGCAAAGTATGAGAGCTCAGAAAAAGAATAATACATATAAATAGTTTATTTTAATATTATAAAGCAAAAAAATAAGAGGTGGCTCTTGCCACCTCTTATCTTTTATCTAAATGCAGTTCTTTTTATAAGTCTTTGCCTGTAAGCATCTTGTAAGCTGACAGATACTTGTCGATGGTTTTGTCTACGATGTCCTGTGGGAGCTCCCAATTCTCAGGCTCATTCTTGTTGGCGTCTGACTTTAGCCAGTCACGTGCAAACTGCTTATCAAAGGATGGCTGACCATGTCCTGGCTCGTAACCATCTGCCGGCCAGAAACGAGATGAGTCAGGTGTGAGCATTTCATCGCCAACTACGATATTACCATTCTCATCAAGTCCAAACTCAAACTTAGTATCGGCAATTATAATGCCCTTTGTGAGTGCGAAGTCTGCACATTTATTATAAAGTGCGAGAGTGTAATCGCGAAGCTTCTCAGCATATTCCTGACCTTTTCCTGGGAATTCTTTCTCAAGAACTTCAACGGATTTCTCAAATGAGATATTTTCATCATGATCACCGAGATCAGCCTTTGTAGAAGGTGTATAGATAGCTTCAGGAAGCTTATCGCTTTCTTTCAGTCCTTCAGGAAGCTTGATGCCACAAACAGTACCATTTTCCTGATAACTTGCCCAACCACTACCTGTAATATATCCGCGAACGATGCACTCGATAGGAAGCATAGTAAGCTTCTTGCACATCATGCTGTTTCCATCATAGTCTGGCTGACGGAAAAACTCAGGCATATCATTTACATCTACAGATATCATATGATTTGGAAGAATATCCTCTGTCATATCAAACCAGAACTTAGACATCTGAGTAAGAACAGTACCCTTCTTGTTAATCTTGTTCTTAAGTATTACGTCATAGCAGCTGATTCTATCAGTTGCTACCATGATTAGGCTGTCGCCATTATCATAGATCTCTCTAACTTTTCCTTCCTTAACAGGTTTCATCTTCGTTACCTCACGTACTTCTATTATTAATATTCTGCGAAGATAAAGGTCTTAACGCAGTAGGTATATAGCATAGTCCCTTTAAAAGAAAAAATCAAGGCTAGAATCAGCATATTTTTATAAAAAATCTATGCTATATTGTATAAATGTTATCTTTAAAATGGTAGAGTGTTGTGGTACAATATTCCACGAATGGACTAAATTTTTGATGGGGAATAATCCTGGAGGGTAAGCAATGAAAAAACCATTTTCAAATGCGTATGAATCTATAAAAAAACTTCTTAAAAATCTCTTTGGTAAAAAGGGTGAAGAGGCTACAGAAGAAGCTGAAGCATTATCGGAGGAACAAGTCGAGGAGGCGGCACCGGAAGCTGCGCCTGAAATGTCATCAGATGACAGAGAAAAGCTTGTTGAGGAGGTCCTGGCAAGTCTCGAGAAAGAAAAGAAGGAAGAGCCTAAGACGGATAGTGAACCTGATGTCAAGAAAGCGGCTGACAAATCCAAAGCGACAATGACTGAAGAACAGAAGTATGAGGAAGAGGTTCGTAAGAGAGCTGAAAGAGCAGCGAAGAGAGAGGCGGAGGATAAGAAGAAGGAAGCTGAGGAAGTGATGTCTTCGGCAACCTCGAATAGAGTACGCTGGGTAACTGATCCGGTAACAGGAGAAGAGATAACTCTGGGAAAACTTCCTGCTGAAGCAACTTATCTTAAAAAATATACAAGAATTCAGACCACATCAGATGATGTTATTCTTTCCATCAATTCTATTCTGAAACATCCGGATATGCCTAAGAACATAGTTATTCTTGGTAGAAACGGATTCGGTACTGTTAAGGTCGGAGAAGACTTCGCGAGAAGCTTCTATAATCTTGGACTGGTTACCTCAGATAAGATAGCGAAGACGAAGGCTAAACAGCTAAACAAGATGGGGCTTGAGAAGTTATCAGCACTTAAAGGAGGATGTCTGATAGTTGAGAATGCAGGTCTGGTATCCTTCGATAAACTTGTTGAAGTTATTAAGGATTCAGCTCCTGAAAATAATAATTATGTTGTTATACTTACTGGCGAAATAGATTCTCTTTCAAACTTCTTTGAAGAGAATGATGAAATAGTTGATGAGTTCATCTATCTGATTGATATTCATAAGATTAAGGATAGAGGAATGATGCATCTGGCTAAGGGCTATGTAAAAGAAAAGGGTTACACTGCAGAGAAGCCGATATTTGATAGACTCAAAGAATCCCTTAAGGGAATGGAGGAAGGAAACATCGACAGATTCATTGCCAGAATCGATGAAGTCTTAGAAAAATGTGATGCCCGTGAAGCGGCGGCCGGAAGTTCCTCGAAACAGATTCAGCTGGAAGATACAAACTAGAACTAAATAGTATATAATGAACAGATTAGGGTTTCCCCTAATCTGTTTGCTTTATGTAAAAGGAAGAATTATGAAGAAACTATTTATAGCCGAGAAGCCTTCTGTTGCTCAGCAGTTTGCTGACGCCCTTAAGGTAAAGGGGGCTCGTAAGGATGGCTATATTGAAGATGAAAACTACATAGTGACATGGTGCGTAGGACATCTGGTGGCAATGAGCTACCCTGATGCATATGATGAGAATCTGAAGAGATGGTCAATGGATACTATTCCATTTATACCGGATACCTATAAATATGAGGTTATACCAGCAGTTAGTAAACAGTTTAATATTGTTAAGAATCTTCTAAGAAGAGATGATGTTGAAACAATATATGTATGTACTGATTCGGGACGAGAAGGAGAGTATATATATAGACTTGTGGATAATCTGGCAGAGGTTCCGGATACAAAGGACAAGAGAAGGGTTTGGATAGATTCGCAGACGGAAGAGGAAATCCTTCGTGGAATCAAGGAGGCAAAGCCTCTCTCGGAATATGACAATCTTAGCTGTGCGGCCTATCTTAGAGCAAAAGAAGACTATCTGATGGGTATCAATTTCTCTAGGGCGCTCACTCTTAAATATTCATATCCTATCAAACAATATCTGGGTGTAGATAAATGTGTGGTAGCCGTTGGACGTGTTATGACCTGCGTCCTTGGAATGATAGTTAAGAGAGAAAGAGAGATAAGAGAATTTGTATCTACTCCCTTCTATAGAGTTATCGGCAAGATAAATGATGGTATGTTTGATGCTGAATGGAAGGCCGTTGAGGGTAGTAGGTATTACGGCAGCCCTAAGCTGTATAAGGAAAATGGCTTCAAGGAGAGAAAGGATGCAGAGGAACTGATAGATTATCTCTCCGAGGAAAAGCTGATAGAAATGGTTATCGAGAGCATTTCCAAGAAGACGGAGAAGAAGAATCCGCCTATGTTATATAACCTGGCGGAGCTTCAGAATGACTGCTCGAGAAAATTCAAGATAAGTCCTTCGGAGACTCTTTCAATAGTCCAGGAGCTGTATGAGAAGAAGCTGGTAACTTATCCGAGAACTGATGCAAGAGTATTATCTACAGCCATTGCAAAGGAAATAGATAAAAATATAAGGGGATTATGTAATTATCAGCCCCTTGCCGGATATGCACAGAACATAATAAATCAAGGTGGATATAAAGGGATAGCAAAGTCAAAATATGTAAATGATAAACTAATTACAGACCACTATGCTATTATTCCAACTGGTCAGGGCCTGGGACAGCTGTCAAAGCTTTCGGCTATTCAGTCAAAGGTTTATGATATAGTTGTAAGAAGATTCCTGTCTATATTCTATCCGCCTGCTGAATATAAGAAAATATCTCTTATTCTCAAATGCAGAACTGAGCAGTTTAATGCTTCTTTTAAGCTTCTGTCAAAGCCTGGATATCTGATGATTGCTGATCCGAAGATATATAATAAAGTGGAGAATGACTCAACTAAGGCTAAGAATGATGAAGAACCTGGAGATAAGGATTCAGAAGGACAGGGGGAGATAGTTGCCACAGAGGATGTTATGGAATATGTTTCAGGTCTCAAGAAGGGAATGAAGCTTCCATGCTCCGGATTCGATATCAAGGAGGGAAAAACAAATCCTCCAAAGCATTACACCTCTGGTTCTATGATTCTTGCTATGGAGAATGCCGGGCAGCTAATAGAGGATGAGGAGTTAAGAGAACAGATAAAGGGTAGTGGTATAGGAACCTCAGCAACCAGAGACTCCATTATCACAAAGCTTGTTAATAATAAGTACATTAATCTCAATAAGAAAACACAGGTGCTTACTCCTACCTTCTTAGGAGAAATAATATATGACGTAGTCCTGTATTCTATAAATGGACTTCTAAGAGCTGACCTGACAGCAAGCTGGGAGTTTGGTCTATCCGGCGTTGCCGATGGATCAATTACAGAAGAGGAGTACATGACTAAACTAAGAGAATATGTAGAAAAATATACCAATGCAGTAAAGTCTGTAAGGAACCAGAATCAGATGCATTTTGTGTTTGATAAAACTAAACCGTTCTATTCAAAAAATACAAAATGAACGTACTAAAAGGAGAAAAAAGATGAACGAAGCATGTGTAACCATTAAAGAATTATACGACCTGACTCATACAGAGGCTGCTGAACTGCTTGAAAGCCTGACCTATCCATGGGAGGCGCTTCCAAAGATAAAGGATTATATCCTTTCATTAGGTGCAGCGATAGATGCTGATCCAGAGAAGGCTTCTCAGTATGAAAAAAGAGGACAGGATGTATGGATTCATAAAACTGCAACAGTTTTTGATAGTGCTTATATAGCTGGACCATGTATCATTGGCGCAGGCACTGAGGTGAGACAGTGTGCATTTGTAAGAGGAAGTGCACTTGTTGGAGAAAACTGTGTGGTAGGTAATTCTACTGAACTGAAGAATGTAATCATATTCGATAATGTTCAGGTTCCACATTACAATTATGTAGGTGATTCTATACTTGGTTTTAAGTCACACATGGGAGCCGGTTCTATTACTTCAAATGTTAAATCAGATAAGACTCTGGTAACAGTAAAGGGCTACGGAGATTATTCTGATATCCAGATAGAAACAGGACTTAAGAAGTTTGGAGCTATGTTGGGAGACCATGTTGAGGTGGGCTGCAACAGTGTGTTGAATCCGGGAAGCGTAATAGGACGTAATACTAACATATATCCACTATCACCTGTCAGAGGATATGTGCCAGCTAATAGCATTTATAAAACAGGTGGAGTTATTGCTGATAAGGATGAGTAACTATTATTGGAGAAGGGTATGAAACAGGGGATAATCGTTGTAAATCATGGTACAGTAGATCAGGATGTCAGAGCCCGTAGTATAGATGATTTTGTTCTATCAATTGGAGATAGACTTGAAGAGGCTGACATAGTTTCAGTATATACGGATGGAGATATCAGACGACGTCTTAGGGAAAATGTGGGCGAGAAGGTTCAGAATCTTAAGGCGGCTATTCTTTCTATGAAGGAGAGAGGCGTCACGGATCTGGTGGTTGTATCTACAAATGTTCACGACTGTGAAGAATATAAGAGGCTTAAGGACGAAACTGTAGGATTGGCAGGTCTTTTTAGAACAGTAGGTATATCGCAGCCACTTATTTATTCTGAGACGGATATGGGAGTTTCGGCAAGAGCTGTAAAAAGCGCGTTTGGTGAAATAGTTGGAGAGGATATACTTATCCTTGTTACAACTGGAGATAAGGCTGATGGAGAAGAAGAGCTAAAGGTTTTTGAGAAGTCTCTTCAGGAACATTTGCCAAATTCTCATGTGGCTACACTACATGGTGAGAATAAGTTATATAGGGTAATTAAGAAGCTTAAAACGGCGGGAAATGAATCAGAAAGGGTTGTTCTGGTGCCTTTTGAGTTCATAGCAGGAGAAAATGTTGAAAATGAGGTCTCGCGGGAGTATACTGTGCTTGCTGAGCGTCTGGAGTCGGAAGGCTATACAGTCGAGCGGCTATTTAAGGGACTGGCAGAGTATGATGAATTCCAGAGGCTGTATATGAGACATTTATATGATGCTGCCAGACAATAGATAAAACGGAGATAATTATGAATATAATTGTTGCAGGCTGCGGTAAGGTTGGTATGACACTGGCCGAGAGACTGGTGGCCGGTAATCACGAAGTTACTGTCATGGATATAAGCTACGATGCCGTATCGGCTGTTACTAGTACAGTAGATGTAATGGGATATCAGGGCGATTGTACAAGTATTGTTAGCCAGAAGGAAGCAGGCATAAAGGATGCTGATCTTTTGATAGCGGTGACGGGAGATGATGAGAAGAATATGCTTGCCTGCCTAATTGCAAAGAAGACAGGTAAATGTCATACGATTGCTCGTATCAGAAGTCCTCAGTACACAGAGGAGATAGGATATCTGAGGGATGAGCTGGGGCTATCTATGTCCATCAATCCTGAGTATGTTGCAGCTGAAGAAATAGTGAGACTGATTCAGATTCCATCGGCTCTCGAGGTTGATACATTTGCAAAGGGAAGAATCACACTTATTGGTATAGAGATTCCTGAGGAGTCTGTTCTTGATAACCTTGCTATTAAGGATATGAATAATAAGGTTGGAACGAATGCGCTGATATGTGTTACTGAGCATAATGGTGAAGTTAGTATACCAAATGGTGATACTGTTCTACATAGTAAGGATAAGATATCTGTCACTCTTTCTATGGGTGAAGTTAGCAATCTGCTAAATAAAATTGGAATAAAGGCCAAGAAGATTAAGAATGTTATGATAGCAGGTGGTGGTACCATAGGCTACTATCTCGCTAAGAGACTTCTGGATCTTAGGATAAATGTTAAGATTATAGATAAGAATCCTGTGAGATGTGAAGAACTGTCAGAGCTGTTGCCAAAGGCTATGATAATCTGCGGTGATGCTACGGAGAAGAGAGTTCTCTTTCCGGAGTCAGTAGAAGAGATGGATGCAGTATGTTGTCTCATGCATCAGGATGAGGCAAATATTCTACTCTCTCTATATCTTAATAATCTTCAGTCTGGAATCAAGGTTATCACAAAGGTTCACAGGAATTCCTATGATGATCTGGTTACAGAGCTTCCTGTTGGAAATATTGTTTCAACTAAGAGTATAACTGCAGACTATATAGCCAGATATGTTAGATCTATGCAGAATTCTATGGGCAGTGAAGTAGAGGCTCTCTATAGAATAATGGATGGAAGAGTAGAGGCTCTTGAGCTTAGTGTGGGAGAGGATTATGGCTACGCTGGAGTTGAGCTGAAGGATCTTCATATCATTGATAATGCACTTATTTGTCGTATTAATAGAAATGGTAAGATTATTCGTCCGGGTGGACGCGACACGCTGGAGGTAGGTGACAGAGCTGTTGTAGTTACTACTGCAAAAGGAATAAATAGTATCAGAGAAATCGTAAAGGGTTAGTCCTATAGGCTAACTGGTGAGTTTGATGAATCATAAGATTATAGTCAAAATATTAGGAAAGCTTATACAATTAGAAGGAGTATTTCTCCTGCTTCCGGCAATAGCTGGCGTTTTGTTTCGGGAGAAAGAAACTCTGGTTTTAGCTATTACAGCAGTTGCATCAATTTTTATTGGTGGGCTGCTGCAACTTGTTAAAGCAAGTAATAATAGAATAAGAGCTAAGGAAGGCTTTGTAATTACTGCGATTACATGGATGGTATATAGTCTTATTGGTGCTATACCATTCTTTGCATCAGGGGCTATTCCAAGTATAACGGATGCGGTATTTGAGACTGCTTCTGGCTTTACAACAACTGGTGCCAGTATACTTTTAAATGTTGAAGCCATGCCTAATTGCCTGCTTCTATGGAGAAGCTTTACTCACTGGATCGGTGGTATGGGTATCCTGGTATTCATGCTTGCCTTCGTTCCATCTGGAGCTGATGAGATGAATATCCTCAAGGCAGAAAGCCCGGGTCCATCTGTAGAGAAGATGGTTCCAAAGGTTAAGGAAACTGCCTTTACTCTATATGCAATATATACAGCTATGACACTTACGCTTATAATAGCGCTGGTTATAGCAGGTATGCCTATTTTCGATAGTATATGTCATGCTTTCGGTACAGCTGGAACGGGTGGTTTTGGTGTTCGTGGTGACAGTATAGGTGGATATAGTAGTGCCTGTCAGAATATTATAACTATCGGAATGGTTATGTTTGGAGCAAACTTTAATGTATATTATCTAATAATTATGCGAAGGTTTAAGAGCGTACTTCATTCTGAAGAGGTTATCACATATCTGGCAATATTCTTCGTTGCTTCTATACTAGTTACAATGGGGACTTATAGCGGAAACCTAGGAAATGCTTTCCATCATTCTGCATTTCAGGTTGCATCTATAATGACAACAACAGGTTTTGCTACAGTTGATTTTGGAACCTGGAACAATATGCCAAAGGGTGTACTTGTTCTCGTTATGTTTATAGGCGCCTGCGCCGGTAGTACTGGTGGTGGAATAAAGGTTTCCAGACTTATATTATATTTCAAGCAGGTAAAGAGAGAGCTTCAGAGCTTTATTCATCCATCCTCAGTTAAGAGCATCAGACTTGATGGAAAGGTTGTAAATAAGGAAACTATCCGAATAGCAAATGTATTCCTTATGGCATACGTAATGGTTTTTGTGGCTTCCTTCCTGGTAGTGAGTCTTGATGAGTTTGATCTGATAACTACATTTACTTCGGTTGCAGCTACGCTCAATAATATAGGTCCCGGACTTGGAGCGGTTGGACCATCAGGAAACTTTGCTGGATATAGCGATCCTTCAAAGTGGGTTCTTATTTTTGACATGATTGCTGGAAGACTTGAGATCTTTCCGGTTCTTATAGTATTTTCAATTGGTACATGGAGAATGAAATAGTGAAATTCAATTCATCACAACTTATTCCGCTGAGCTTTTTTTTGGCGATAATAGTCGGAACTATACTTCTGGATCTTCCCATAGCAACGGCATCCGGAACATCGGCAGGTCTCGTGACATCGCTTTTTACATCGACAACATCTATCTGTGTGACAGGACTGGTTGTGGTTGATAGCTATGCTTATTGGAGCCTGTTTGGAAAAATAGTTATTCTGATATTGATACAGCTCGGAGGACTTGGAGTTATATCTGTAACCTCTATTCTAATGCTTATGATAAGCAAGAGAATATCCCTTAGTAGTTCAGTTCTTTTGCATGATGCATTTAATCTGACATCAATCTCAGGACTTAAGAAATTCATATTCGGAGTTTTCAAAGGGACATTTCTGGTGGAAGCGATAGGTGCTCTATTCTATATGCCGGTCTTTATTCCGAAATTTGGAGTTGCAAAAGGTGTCTGGGTATCGGTGTTCAACTCTATATCCAGCTTCTGCAATGCGGGAATAGATATCCTGGGACCGGACAGTCTGATTAAGTATAATTCGAATCCTTTAGTCGTAATAAATACAATGGTGCTTATTATCCTTGGTGGTCTGGGCTATGTAGTATGGTTTGATGTAGTCAATGCAGGAAGAGACTTAATTAAGAATAGAAATAACGGTAAATCATTATCCTTTAGAATAAGAAAGCTTAGTGAGCACACCAAGCTTGTTCTTGTGCTTACCTTCTTCCTTATCGTATTTGGGGCAGCCTGTGTATTTATAATGGAATATGATAATCCTGATACCATTGGAAATATGTCTATGGGAGACAAGATAATGAACAGTATATTCCAGTCAGTTACATTTAGAACTGCTGGTTTTGCTACAGTTCCACAGCAGAATCTGACAGAGCCTACTTGCATAATTGGTTCAATCATGATGTTTATAGGTGGTTCTCCTGTAGGTACCGCAGGTGGTGTTAAGACAGTTACATTCTTTGCAATAATTGCTAATGCTGTAGCTTTCATAAGAAATAGAAATGAAACCGTTCTTTTTGGCAGAAAGCTCAGTAGAGATCTGATTCAGAAGTCCACAGCCATCGTTACTGTCAGCTTCTTTATCACGATTATTTGTATGATACTTATAATGATGACAAATCAAGTCGGAATAACAGATGCGATGTATGAAACCTTTAGTGCCACAGCTACTGTTGGACTTTCAAGAGCTCTTACACCGCAGCTAAATGTGGCAGGAAGACTGATAATTATAGTCGCCATGTATCTGGGAAGAATAGGACCTATATCGATGGCGCTCTTCTTCAATTATAGCGGTATAGAAAGAAATAATATAAAGTATATCAAAGGAAACTTTTTCGTAGGATAGGAGTAGTGGTATGAGTAAATCAATAGCGGTAATGGGAATCGGAAGATTTGGTAAGAAGGTTGCAGTGGGACTGAGTGAACTCGGTGTCGATGTCATGGCAGTCGATGGAAATAGAGAGATTCTTGAGAGTATCTCAAATGTAGTAACCTATGCTATCCAGGCAGACCTTACAAATGCTGACGCAATCAAGGGCCTTGGACTGGAGGGAATGGATGCGGTTGTAGTTGCTATGGGTGAGGATATGACTGCAAGTATCATGTGTATAATGGTAGCTAAGGAAGTAGGAGTACCTTACGTTATAGCTAAAGCTGCTGAAGAGAGAAGAGGAATCATCCTTAAAAAGGTTGGGGCTGATAAGGTCATATTCCCTGAAGAAGAAACCGGACTCAAGGTGGCTAGACTTCTTGCGTCAGATAATTTCGTTGAATTATTCGATATTGATGACAACCTATGTATTCTTGAAATGAGACCTAAAAAGGAATGGGTTGGAAAGAATATGATAGATCTTGATTTACGTGGAAAGTATGGAATAAATGTTGTTGCAGTTAAAGATGAAAATGAGAAGAGATCCTTTATAGATCCGCACAGACCAATAGAGGATGATACCTATCTACTGGTCGTTGCGGAAAAGTCTGATTTAGATAAGCTTAAATAATATTATTTAAGCTCTGATATACCACTGGCGGATACAAGACCGTCGAGCTTCATTCCTGCCTTGCAGAATGGACATTCATGTGATGAATAGGAGGCGTAGCCTTCTATATCATTCATATGGAATATAGAATGAATATCATATCCATCTACATTATCTACAGCTGAGAATATAGCTGATATTCCTGCGATAGAACCACCATAATATTTAATACATTCAATCGCCTTCTCTGTTGTCTGACCTGTTGTAGCAGTTGCCAGAAGCAGAAGAACGTGTCTATTTGTAATCATTGGAACAACATTATCTCTAAATGTAAGCTGGCCCATAGAGTTAATCTCTGGAGTAGTGACATACATTGTGCCGTGCTGATTCATTGACATGATACCTGACTCGGTAAGAGCATCAGCGAGATAAGCTCCGATAACATCTGTATAATCCAAACAAACAATTGTATCTACGATAGTGGTTGCCATATATTCATGACTCATGGACTTGGCAACGGCTTTTGCTTCGCTTGCTCTGGCCTTCAGAGTAGTAAGATCTATATAATGATTTATGTGTGAAGACGTTGTAGCGAAATGTCCCTGAGAAACCTTAAGATTGATCAGGTTATTGTATGGTGAGTTAATTTTATATGTCTGCATATTTGACCCCCTGTTATATATAATTGTTTTTATTGTGACTCATTTTTGAAACCAGTTATATTATAGTTTTATTTTGTTATTTATACAAGTGTTATGATATAATTTATTAGTATGATTTTACCGAAAAGAGGGAAGCATAATGAGTTCAAAATTCGAGATTTTAGCTGGACCTGCCATGTCCGGAAAAACATATAAATTATGTGAGAAAGTTCTTCGAGAGGCACATGACAATCCTCAGAAGAGCTTTATTGTTGTAGTTCCTGAGCAGGCTGGAAATGCGTATGAGAAGAAGCTTATTGAAATGAGCAGAGATATGTTTGGGACTCCAGGTTTCCTGAATATAGACATACTAGGCTTTAATAGACTAGGGTTTAGAATATTTGAAGAATTCGGAGTTAAGGAGACGGCGGTTCTTGAAGAGTACGAAAAGAATATGCTTGTCCGTGTGGCGGCTGGAAAGGTTTCAGACGATCTGTCAGTTTATTCTGCGAGCGTAGGAAGAACAGGTTTTATTAGTGATGTGAAGTCTCTTGTGTCAGAGATGATCCAGTATAATGTAACTCCTGACGACTTGGATCAGTGTATCTTGCAGCTGGCATGGGAGAATCCTTCTCTTAGTACCAAGCTGGAGGATATAGCGAAGATATATAGGGAATTTATGAATATCCTTTCGGAGAGAACATCGGTGCTTAGTATTGATCCAACAGAGAAGGGGATAACCATATCTGAGGAAAGACTTAAGCTTCTTATTAGACTGCTAGGCAAGGATAGGAAATGCTCCATAACAGATGGTACGGTATTCTTCTTTGATGAATTCAGAGGATATACACCGGATCAGCTGGATGTTATAGGCGTGCTATCTAAAAGAGCGGAGAGTATGACGTTTGGCATATGCATAGATGAGGCTTTGGCCAGCCCTGACGTGGTGGTGCCTGAGCATGATATATTCCGTCAGAGCTCTGCCACTATTAGATCGCTTCAGCTGCATATAGGATATGCGCCTGATATCAAAACTGTTAGCAGGCTGGATGAAGGACCTCAGGATCTGCGAAACCTGTCGCAGCATATCTTCAGATATCCGATTGTTGAATACCGTCCTCAGTCAGGGGACACGCAGGGCCTTGAGGTTTTCTATACGGATACGATTTCCGATGAGATAAGGGTTCTGGCCGAAACTATCAGGCAAGAGGTTAAGGATGGCTACAGATATAAGGATATCTACGTAGTTACAGGAGATATGGAAAGCTTTACTCAGCATGCTGAAAGAGTTTTTAGGGAATATGAGATTCCGCTGTTCTGTGATTACAGTCGTAAACTCAGGAAGAACCCTTATACAGAGGCTATACTTAGGTTGATCGGAATAATAGATAGGGACTTTGATTATGATAGTATATTCGGTTTCATCAAGACGGGTATTATTCCTATAGAGGATAAGCATACGCTGGATGAACTGGAGAACTATGTTCTAAGAACAGGCATTAGAGGACGAAAGCTTTGGTCTAAAACTATACGTCCATATGGCAGAAATGTAACTAGAGAAAAGGAAGAGGAATGCCAGAGACTGGATGGTATCAGAAAACAGATTCTGGATGTTCTAGAGCCTGTAATTGGATTAAATAAAGAATCCTCCAAGGTTTCAGCCATTATTACTGCTATCAGAGAAGTGCTGGAGAAGCTGGATGTAAGGAGCCAGATGGAGGAATCTGCAAAGCTTCTCAAAGAGGAGAATATGCTTGCAGAATCCAGAGTCATGGAAAGGTTATATGACCTTATAGACAAGCTATTCATCCAGACAGAAGAACTTCTGGGTAATCAGGAAATGTCCATTCACGACTTTGTTGATATTCTTTCTTCCGGTATAGGAGAGATATCTGTGGGAGTTATTCCGCCGGCAATAGACATGGTGTCGGCCTGCGATGTGGATAGATCGAGAATCGTAGATGCCAAGGTGGTACATTTTATAAATATGAATGCTGGAATAGTTCCGGCAATTAAGAAATCAGGATCGATTCTGTCGGATAGAGATAAGGACAAGGTTACAGCGTGTCTGGAGGATATGGGGACAGGAAAGACTCTGGCTTCGAATGAAGTGTGTCAGAGTATAGATGAACTGTTCCTTATATATCAGATTCTCTCTAAGGCGACAGATAAGCTGACGCTTAGTTTCTTTATGAAGAATGATGGTGGGAACTCGGTGGAGCCTTCATATCTGGTGGGACGTATATGCAGACTTTTCCCAGAGCTTGAAATAGGCTATAGAGCGCCATCAAAGCTGAAGGGTACCAGGGTGAGTGATAGGCTTGACTTCATAGGCTGGGTTAGACTCGCGTTGGAACAACAGCAATCTGAGGGAGTGATAAATGAAGAGCTTCTGGATGATATCGCCAGATATATATATTTTGTAAAGCAGAAGGAGCTTCCTGATAAGGAAATGCTCCTGCCGGCACTGAACTTCAGTAATCCTTCTGAAACTATTTCCCAGGACGTAATGGATAATATTACTGTCAAACTATCTGTTTCTCAGATGGAAAGCTATGCGGGCTGTCCTTACTCATATTTTATGAGTTACATACTGAGGCTGAAGGATAGACCTGAGAAGAAGATAGAATACTATGATATAGGAAATACTGTTCATGCTGCTCTTGATAGGACATTTAATGAGATGAAGCTTAGTGGAGAGGAGTGGGATAAGATAGAGGATGCAAAGCTTCTGGATATGATGCGAAAGAATACAGATGCCTGCTGGTCTGAAATCCTGATGGAGGAGGACCCTGATGGTAAATCTGTGGTTGTTAAGGATAGGATAGATGAACTGGCAGATAGAACTATTCTGATTCTCAGGGATCATATCAAGGCAGGAGATTTACGCCCTAGTTATTTAGAACAGGAATTTACTGCAGAGTTCACAGCGAATAAACCAGACGGCACTGAGGTTCCGGTTACTATTAAGGGCTTGGTAGATAGACTGGATACTTATGAAGAGAAAGGTAAATTATATATCAGAGTTATTGATTATAAGACAGGTGTTCAAGGCTTTGACCTGCTTCAGATCAAAGAGGGAACAGCTATTCAGCTACTTCTATATACCAAGCTGGTTACTGATATTCTTCGTAATCTGAATCAGGATAAGGACGTGGTTCCTGTAGGAATGTATTATTACAAGGTTAAGAATCCTATTATGGAGCTGAAGAAGGATGTGGATGAAACCAGTGAAGAGGAAATCACACGGCTTGAAACAGAGATTAAAAAGCAGCTGAGATTAGATGGTCTCTTTAACTCAGATCCTATTCAGATGATCAATATGCAGGATGCCGGGATAGTGCCTGATTTGGGAACCCAGCCGGAAAGACCAAGTATGGTCCTCCCTATAAGTAAGAATGGAAAAACGAATGCTATTACTTATGATAGTGGAGTTACGGGAGAACAGTTGGAAAAACTCGGAGAGTATAGCTCAAAGAAGCTTAAGGAGTCTGCTGACAACATTCTCTCAGGGGCATTTCCTAAGACGCCAATTAAGTTTCCTACGTCCCAAGAACCTAAATGTGCATATTGCGACTACAAGTCGGTATGCAGATTTGGAGAATATGCTGGAAAAGTAAGATATGTAGAAGCACTGGGAACTAACAAGGCTGATACGATAAAGGATATGGCTGAAGAAACGGCTAAGGATGATAAAAAAGTAGAACTGCGTAATTCAAAGTTTGTTGAAAAGAAATAATGATTTTTGGATAGATAAGATTCTAGATTTGATTTGGAGGAATGTATGCCGGATTGGAATGAAAAACAACAGGAAGTGCTAGACAGCCTGGATGATCATAGAGATATCCTGGTTTCTGCTGCGGCAGGTTCTGGTAAGACGGCTGTTCTTGTTCAGAGAATAGTAGACACGGTGGAAAGTGGTAAGGCAGATATAAATGAAATACTGGTTGTAACATTTACAAAGCCTGCGGCTGCTCAGATGCGAGAGAAGATAATCAAGGCGCTGGAGAATCTGGCAGCCAGTGACACCAGCGGTAGAATGGGCAGGCAGCTAATTCTAGCGGAGAAGGCAGATATAACAACTATTGACAGCTTTTGTAACAGGGTTGTTAGGGAAAACTTTAGTCAGGCAGATATGGATCCGTCCTTTGATATGTATGATAAAAACGAGGAGGAACTGCTAAAGGATACAGTACTTACAGAAGTTCTAGATAGATATTATAAAAATAATAGAGTTATGAAAAAAATGTCGGGATTTCTTTTTGCCAAGAATATAAATGACGACACTCTTAGAGAAACTATCCTAAGCGTTCATAGAATATCTCAAAGCTTTGCGGATCCTGACGAGTGGTTGGATGCGGCAACACAGGTGGTGGGTAAGGATTATGATGTTGCAAGCCTTGGTTGGGTTAAGGAGTATGCAGAATATCTCGATAATCTTGCTCGGGAATCCTTGAGGATTATAGCCAGACTTAAAGCCAGATATGAATCTGAAACAGATCCTGCTAAACAGGAAGTGGCTGAGAAGCTGGTGACGGTTTTGACTAATGATGAGAATCAGATAAATGATTATATAAAAGCAGAAACACTTGGAGAAAAGCTTGAGGTAGCCAAAAGAACATGGGCTTCGCAACCAAGCAAGAAAATAGAAGAAATCTATGGATCTGAAGAAAAGAAGTTTATATCCGGTAAAAGGGACTCTGTAAAAAAGCTTCTCAAAGGGATTTATTCAGAAGATGATATAGCACTGGATTTAAACGCTCAAATTGAGTTTATATCTTGCATAGTTGATATTGTGAAGGATTTTGAGGCGGCACTTCTGGCTGAGAAAAAAAAGAATAAAAAGTATGCCTTTAATGATATAGCTCATGCAGCCTTTAATATTCTTTATGATAAAGAATTGGATGAGCCTACTGCAATAGGGCTCAGAAAGTCCAGGGAATACAAATACATATATATCGATGAGTACCAGGATAGTAGTGATCTTCAGGAGAGACTGCTATGCTCTATAGCTGAAAGAAATGATAAGGATGAATCTGTAAATATGTTCATGGTTGGAGATGTTAAGCAGAGCATCTATGCATTTAGAATGGCCAGACCTGATATTTTTAACGAAAAGAGTAAGAGATTTGAAAAAGAATATGGTGGCAGACTTATACGCCTTAATACAAACTATCGTTCTAGAGAAGAGATTCTGAAGGCCACAAACTATATCTTTGAAAATGTTATGACCTCCTTCTTCGGAGGCGTTACCTATGATGATGAAGTGGCCCTTCATATTCCGAAGGAAGATGCTTATAAGGCACATTATCCGGATACCGGTCTAAATGCTGGAGGCAGGCCTATTGTTACCATGATTGATAAGGATATTGAATCTGGTAATAAGGCTAAGTATGAAAATGATGAACTACTGGCGATTAATGTTGGACGTAGAATTCTCGAAATAGTAAATGGTAATCCGGCTAAAGGTATAGAGCCAGCGTATGTAATAAATGAAAACTTTAATGATAAGAAGCCGGAGAGCGAGCAGAATCCTAGATATAGAAGAGCTACATTTGGTGATATAGTCATTCTTCAAAGGGGGCTGAAACGTATATCTCCGATGCTTAAAATATATGAACAGATGGGAATACCTCTTACGGTAAATGATACCAAAGGTTACTTTGATGCGATGGAGATAGTTACTCTGATATCTGTTCTCAGAGTGGTTGATAATATTCAGCAGGATATACCATATGCATCAGCGCTTTTATCTCATATAGGTGGACTGACGGACGAAGACCTGGCAAGAGTCGTAGGCCTGTCAACGGACTATTATGCCAGCCTTGCGGATAAATGTAGAATCTTTGCCCAAGGCTATGTGACTTCTGAGGATGAGGTTCTTAGAGGTATAGCTGAGAAGCTGGATAGGTTTAACTCGCTCCTTGATAAATGGAGTATGCTTCTTCCATATCTGAGTATAGCAGACCTTATTGATAGAATTCTGGAGGATACAGACTACGAAGCCTTCGTTGCAGCTATGCCGGACGGAAAACGCAGGATTGATAATATCAGACAGCTCGGAGTATATGCCCGCAAATTCGAAAGTGTAAAGAATGCCGGACTTCTTGATTTCCTTAGATATATTGATAAGTGTAAAATACACGGATGGGATTTGTCTGAGGCAAGCGGTTCTATGCCTGCGGGAAATACAGTGCGACTTATGAGTATACACGCTAGTAAGGGCCTGGAGTTCCCTATTGTTATTATTCCTAAGATAAATGGAAAATTTAGGTATAACAAGAAAATCGGTAAAACAATTTCAATAAGTCAGGATTACTATATAACTTTAGAGAAGCTGAAAACTCTAAAGAATGGAGTTAGGATTAAGTCTCCTAGTGTTAAGGCAGATATAGTCAGTCAGCTGGAAAAGGTGCGCATTAGGGCAGAGGAATCCAGACTCCTGTATGTTGCTATGACCAGAGCTAAGGAAAAGCTATACATGGTTGGCATCAAAGATAAGTTTGAAGAAATACCAATGCTTTCAGATAGCTTTAATGACTTTATACTTGAATCGATAATGATGTCTGATAGAGCCCCTGACTTTGATATTGAAGATATCACAATTGATGATGTTGTAGATGATTTTGAGAAACAATATATAAAGAAAAGCAATGATTATACTAAGAGTGTTGCAGAGCTTATGACCCGGCTACAGGATAAGGTGGAAAAGGATGCTGATAAATATGCAGGAGAAATAAATCCTTATGATTATGATTATGAGTATCAGGATAGTACGAGGTATAAGTCTAAGAAATCCGTATCAGAAATAAAGCATGCTGAGATGGAAAAGACTACAGATATAGATATGAGAGAGGCTTATGAATCTGATGATATTCTGGAATCAAGGAAGGAATCCTTGGTGGAGCTTGATCCGGAGGCTAGAAAGAGAGCGGCTCTACGAGGTACCGTTACTCATAGCATTTTCGAGAAGATTAATTATGATGTAGTTGTATCGAGAGAAACTCTTAAGGCGGAGATGGAAAGGATACTATCAGATGATTTCTATTCCGATGAGGAGAGGGGTCTCATAAATGTAGATTTCCTGCTTAAATTCTACAGCGATGATGAATCGTCTCTATTCAGGAGAATGAAGAAGGCGTATGGAAATGGCAAGCTGCACCGGGAGAGACAGTTTATAGCAGGTCTCAGTTTAGAGGAGATACCTGGAGAGTTGGTCGCAAAGGTAAGTAAAGAGGATTATTTGGTTATTCAGGGTATTATAGATGCGTACTTCTATGAAGGAGAGGATGATGATATAATACTGGTTGATTATAAGACTGATAAGGTAGATGATGGCGAGGCGCTGCTTAAGCTGTATGCATCGCAGATGTACATCTACGCGCTTACATTGGAGAAACTGACGGGTCACAGGGTGGCAGACTGTATCCTGTATTCAACTAGATTCGGAGAGGTACATTATCCGGACTGGAGAGACTATTTGGAAAAAACTAATAGTTAGAGAAAGGGAAAAATATGAGAGAATCAGAAAATCTTACACTACTTGGAAATCAGGGAGCTAAATATAGTGCAGACTATAATCCGGACATACTTGAGACCTTTGAGAATAAGCATCCGGATAATGACTATTTCGTTAAGTTTAATTGTCCTGAATTTACCAGTCTCTGTCCTATAACTGGACAGCCGGATTTTGCGACAATATACATTTCCTATATTCCGGATGTGAAGATGGTGGAAAGTAAGTCTCTTAAGCTGTATCTGTTCAGCTTCCGCAATCATGGAGATTTTCATGAGGACTGTGTAAATATCATCATGAAGGATCTGATAAAGCTTATGGATCCTAAATATATTGAGGTTTGGGGCAAGTTCACTCCGCGAGGAGGTATATCTATTGATCCATATGCTAACTATGGAAAGCCTGGAACCAAGTGGGAGGAGATGGCCTGGCAGAGACTGTCACAGCATGATATGTACCCAGAGAAGGTTGATAATCGATGACTGATAGATATGATGAAATAGTGGAATATATAAGCAGTATTCCCAGATTTACTACGAAGACAGAGCTTAAGAATACAGAGCGACTGCTTGAAATGCTGGGAGAACCGCATAAATGCTCCAAGGCTATTCATATAGCAGGAACTAATGGTAAAGGCTCTGTGGCGAAAATGATGTCGCTAATACTTGGGAAACAAGGAATTAAGACAGGACTTTTTGTGTCGCCTCACTTAGTAAGACTAAATGAGAGAATATCCATTAATGGTACAGATATCAGTGATGCCGATATGGTGCATATCTTTGATAAGGTAATGGATGTTGTTAAGATAGCAATCACGCGAGAAGATACTGAAAAGATATATCATCCTGCATATTTTGAATTCTTATTCCTTATGGCAACGGTGTACTATGCTGAGCAGAATTGTGACTATGTGATATACGAGACAGGACTTGGCGGCAGGCTGGATGCGACAAATGTAATTACGCCAGAAGTAAGCATTATTACATCTATTGGAATGGATCATATGATGTATCTGGGAGATACTATCCAGGCTATTGCTGGTGAGAAGGCAGGTATTATAAAACCGGGAATACCTGTTATATATAATACCGGTGACGATGAAGCTGATAAGGTTATAGAGAAGAGAGCGAGGGAGATAGGAAGTCCATATTACAGAGTTCCGGATGCTATAGAAAGAATCACTAAAACATCTGGCTGCGAAGAAATAATGGAAGGCTTCGAAAGGTATGTAGCCGGGTTCACGGCTCTCTATCAAAGAAATAATGCTGAAACTGCACTGGTGGCAGAACTTGTTCTGACAGGGGCGAAAAGCTTAGGAGGACCAGGTTTTAAAGATGAGGTGGCTAGTATCAAGCTGGTAGAAGGAGCTATGCATGCTTTCGCCTGGTCTGGAAGAATGGAATTTATTGCAGATAATATCCTGATGGACGGCGCCCATAACGAAGACGCCATAAATGCTTTTGTTAAAAGTGTTAAGCATCTGATGGATGTGACAAAAAACCGTGACGGCGAACCCAGGTGGAACCAAATCAGTTTACTATTTGCAGTTTCAAGCGATAAGGATTATGATAGTATAGTTAGGGTTCTTTCGGAGAACCTGGATTTTGAAGATGTATATGTAGGAGAACTGGACAGCGTTCGTAGACAGGATGCAGGCGAAGTGGTAAAGCTATTTCAGAAGTATATGCCGGAGGAGAAGCATTTCGATATAGTTGGAATGCATAGTATCGAGAGTGCGTGGAAGCTTGCAACGGGAGAACTGCTTGAGGATACACTGCTTGTAATTGTTGGTTCTCTATACATGGTTGGTGAAATAAAGGACATTATAAATAGAGATAAATAGAAAGGTGCAATATGGCTGATCTGGACGAAGAATTAAGACAGATAGAACAGGATACAGACGAATACTATGGAATAGAGCAGGAACGCCCTGCGAAGAAAATATTTCCTAAGGAGCAGGAGAAAACCAGAATTCTCAGACTTAAGAGATACAAGGAACAGAACCTTGCGCGTTTTTCCAACATCTATATGCTTGCGGGAATGCTTATTGGAGTTGCTGTATTCTATTTTCTTGTGGTGCCTGAAATTAAGAGTGGCTATAAGGAAGAAATAAGAGATCTGGAGGCTTCATATAACCAGACTCTATCAACAAAGAATAGTGAGATAGATAATCTGAAGCTCGAGCTGGATAGTGTTAATAGCAAGAATTCAGATCTTGAGGCTACCCAGACAACCATGCAGACTACTATAGATAAACTCACAGAAGAGGTTGAAACGCTTAAAAGAACTGTTGAAAGTGGAGGACTATCAACGACAACAAGTAATGGAACTGTTGGTGAGTCTGAAGCAGTAATGACTACTCCTGAGGATGAGGGAGTGGGAGCAGAGGATGCAGCTTTGGCTGCACAAAATGCTGCAAATGCTGCGGCAGAGAGAAATAATGCAAGTGTTATTGGAATCAGTACAGATTCCGTAGAGGGTGTCATTGATCACGAATAAGGTGCGAATATGGGTGTTTTATTCAGGATAAAACAATATTTCAAAATGTATATACAGAATAAATATCTGCCTCGAATATATGAGAAGGCTGTATCTAAGACGGAGGTGGATAAGGATAAGATAATCATTGCTGATATGCATTCTGAGGGTATCCCATATAGCATGCAGACGGTGTATGATGCATTGGTTAAGCAAGGAAAGAAGCCGCTGAACTATTGTACTGATATTGGAAAGATGTCGGCACTTGGCGGAATTAAATATATGAAGAAATTCATGAAGGACTATGCTTCGGCAGAAACTGTATATATATGCAGCTATTTCCTGCCGGTGTCCTCCTGTAAGAAGCGTAGTGAGACTAAGGTTGTTCAGTTGTGGCATTCTGGTGGTCTCATGAAGAAAATGGGTTATGATACTTCGGATGATATCCCGAAATATTATAAGGGGAATGTGACTGCGAACTATGATCTGGTTACAGTTAGTGCGCCGGTTTGTGTTCCGGTATGGGAGACGGCTTTGAGACTTCCGCAGGGAATAACTAAGCCTCTGGGAATAGCCCGGACGGATCTGATGTATGATGAGAAATGGCTTGCGGAAAGTGAGAAACTTTTTAGAGATGCCTATCCTGAGGCGGAAGGTAAGAAGGTTGTTCTCTATGCACCGACCTTTTCTGGAAATGCTGCACATCCTGAATGTCCGGGACTGGATGCAGGACTTAAGGAACTCTTTGAAAAGGAGTTTCCGGAATATTACCTTATAATTAGACCTCATCCACATATGAGAACAAAGTATCCGGAATACTTTGATGAAAGCTTCAGTAAGATTTCGACGGAGAGACTGCTGCCACAGACAGATATTCTGATCACGGATTATTCATCAATTCTTTTTGATTATTCGATATTCAGAAAACCATTTGTGCTTTTTTGTCCTGATCTGAGTAAGTATAGTGAAGAACGAGGGTTATATGTGGATATAAATACATTTCCTGCTACTGTTGCAGAAAATGCTGACGAACTTGCTAATGCTTTCAGAGAAGAGAAATGGGCAGGTAGGGACGAGCTTGAAGAGTTCTTCCGGAAATATATGGGAGCCTGCGACGGACATGTGACCGAGAGGATAATATGTTAGATACAGAAATTAAGATGCTGGCCTTTGATCTGGATGATACTGCACTGGATGGAAATGGACAGCTTGCACCAGAAACCAGAGAGGCATTTATAAGAGCGGCAGAGGCTGGGATAGAGCCCGTAATAGCGAGCGGCAGGTCATTTTATTCCCTGCCGGATGAACTGCTTGATGTTCCGGGAATCAGATATGCTATCTGCTCAAATGGTGCCAACCTTTTTGATACAGTAAATAGAAAATGCATCAACTCTATGACGTTGAGTGAGAAGTCAGTCGATCAGATAGTAAAAATTGCTGATGATTATTTAGATACTGTTTATGTGGATGCATTTACTGAAGGAGTACCACATTCTGATAGACGACTACTGGATACACTTCTAAGTAATGACAAGATATCCGAACACCGTAAGGCTTATCTTAGAAGAACAAGGCGTCCAGAGGATGATATCAGAGAATTTATAGAAGATAATAAGAGTCATCTTGACTGCATGAATTATAATGTTTTTGATACAAGGCTTTTCGATGAGCTGATGAACAGGCTGGAAAAGGAAGTAGAAGATATATACTTTACTTCGTCTATACCTGAGCTGATTGAGATATCCTACAAGGATAGCGGTAAAGCGGCAGGCCTTAGGAGAATGTGCGACTATCTGAACCTCCCTATTCAGAATGTAGCAGCATTTGGAAATGCGGATAATGATGCAGAGATGATTAGTGTGGCAGGTCGTGGTTATGCGGTTGCTAATTCATCAAAGGTGGCACTGGATGCAGCTGATGTAGTCATTGGTCCATGTTGGGAAAACTCAGTTGCACAGGAGATAATGAGGATATTAGAGGAGAAACACTAAATGAATAAAAAGAGCATTAAAAGCTTCTTTGAGAAGAATGGCACCTCGCTCGCGATACCGCTAGTGATGATAATTATAGGCCTATTCTTTATATTCTTCCCGGGAAGTGCAATTAATCTCACGGTTAAGGTTATAGGAATCGTATTTGTTATAATAGGTGCAATAATGGCATGCACACTACTGGCGGCGTACTCACCGCTTACGCTGGCACTGGCTATAATGATTATTCTATTTGGAATCATATGTATAGCATTTCCGGGTTTTATAGCCTCGTTTATAATAAAGGCTATCGGAATAATGGTGCTAATAAATGCGGCATTCAGGATTCATGATGCATATATGATAAAGGGCAGAAGTGATAAGTTTCTGCAGTATATAATAAATGATATTATTACGGTTATTCTTGGAATCGTGCTAATAGCTATTCCCCTGGATATAGCCGGAGCTGTTGTTATTGTCATCGGAGTACTTCTACTTCTGCTGGGAATAACAAATATAATAAATGTTATAAGAGTTTATATAGATGGAAGATATGTGGACGACGGAACTGACGTTGTCTGGGAGGAATAGGAGAAATTTATGAGAATAGGAATGGGATATGATGTCCACAAGCTGGTTGAGGGTCGACCTCTAATTCTGGGAGGCGTAAATATTCCTTATGAGAAGGGGCTACTGGGACATTCAGATGCTGATTGCCTCACCCACGCTATTATGGATAGCCTTCTGGGAGCGGCAACTCTGGGGGATATAGGAAAGCATTTTCCGGATACGGATCCAAAGTATGAAGGCGCCGATAGTCTGATGCTTCTGGCAGAGGTCAAGAAAATGCTGGATGAGAAGGCATATATTATTGGAAATATAGATGCTACAATCATAGCTCAGAAGCCTAAGATGGCAGGCTTTATTGAAGAAATGAGACAGAAGATAGCCGATACTCTGGTTCTTGAACTGGATAGAATAAATATCAAGGCTACCACAGAAGAGGGGCTGGGCTTTACAGGCGAAGGACTTGGAATAGCTTGTCAATCTATAGCACTTCTGGAAACGGTTGATAATTACATATATAGAAATGCAACTACAGGGATAGTTGGTGAGGTAGGTATGAACGATGGACAGATATAATGAAAGACTAATTGATGCAAAATGTGGAATGGGAAGCATATTGGCTCTATCTTTTTCGATAGCTCTTACAGTTGCATCCCTTGGGCTGGTGGTTTTGTCCCCGCCACTTGGAGTTCTGCTTCTGGCAGCAGGAATAGCTCTTATATTCTTCACTAAAGATGGACTTCATATAGAGTATGAATTCATTATCACAAATGGTGATATCGAGATAGCAAAGATTCTCTCAAAGAAACGCCGTAAATCAATTGGAATAATTGAGGCAGATAGCATAAGCAGAATGGCAAGCGCCGATGATGAGAGAGTAGCAAATGATATTAGTATCGGCAAATACAAGGTTCGAGAGTTCCTGGGTAAGGCTCCTGGAGACCATGTGGCAGCAATCTTTACAGGTGAAGGAGACAACCAGAAACTGTTCCTTCTGGATCTGGATGAGAAATGTATAGATCACCTGAATCAGGTGCTTAAAACTAAAAGTGAATATAAACTGTAAGTAAGAGTGGTAGAGAAGTCTTAAGACAAACTATAAAATAACAAGAAATAAAAAAGCAGGTGCTTAGCACCTGCTTAAATAAACTTTATTAACTACAAATCAAGGATCCAGAGGAATCATTTTGAGACCTTTGTACATCTTGGTGTACATACTTTTCTCATCCTTATATAGCATAGTACCCCTTGCACCATCACGAATGATATAAGTATACTTATTCTTCTGAACATTCGTGTATAATACTTCCTCAACATTAAGCTCTTTGGCTTTGACTTTTGCGGTATATAC
>CAMKQB010000029.1 GCA_946414825.1 uncultured Lachnospiraceae bacterium | reverse complement strand
GCTCTCTTTTTGTTGGTGATCTAAATCCATTATACGAACTGGATATGCATAAGGGAACGGATATTGAGAAGTCGTGGAATAATCTTCTTAGTCGTAAGCCGAGTAGGATATATTATGGACATGCAAAGACAGCTACATTTGCGGAAAATGATATGCCGGTTGAAACTCAAAAAAATGATGAGAGCAGTTCAGATGGGCTCGGATATAAGCTTGTTTCACGAGTGATCAAGTATATCGATAAGGGTTATAATGTGGATAAAATTAGGAAGAAAACAGGAGCTGACCAGGAGATTATAGAGGATATTAATAGAATGTATCTTACGCATCCCGGAGTTAGTATTCAAGGAATACTGGACAGGATAGAGATAAAGAATGGAGGAAGAAAATGAAAGTAGCAGTTACATATAAAAATGGTGAGGTGTTTCCACATTTTGGAAGAACACCACAGTTTAAGATTTATGAGATAGAAAGTGGAGAGGTGAAAACCTCACAGGTGATTGATACAGGGGAGACCGGACATGGTGCCCTGGCAGGATTCCTTCAGGAGGCAGGCGCTGATGTGATGATATGCGGCGGAATAGGTGGAGGAGCTATTAATGCCATGGCAGAATCCGGTATCAAGGTGTATGCCGGAGCATCCGGAAACGCTGATGAAGTCATTAAATCGTATTTGGGCGGAACACTTGCAGAGGTTGGCGAGGCCACATGCGATCACCATGATCATGAACATCATGGAGCCCATGACTGTGGACATGGAGGATGCCGCATGTGATATTTTATTCACAGAGAATGAGGCAGACTTTCGAGCGACAAGAGATTTGGATATTGTGCTTATTGTAGAGGCACTTACACCAGAGTTTGTCGGGCTGAAGTTGGCGTGTTATACCGGAAGTAACCTTACCAACAAAAGTAGATACATTGGAAGAGCTATACTGAATAAAAACAGTCCAAAGGATCGGAGATGATCACTGATCAATCCGGTCCTTTTTTATTAGAAATACTGTTTTTAAATATATTTAAGAAAATCTTTAATATTTAGCATTATAGTATTTTTAAGCTGATAATAATTACGATACCAGATTAAATAAATTGTGACAGGAGAAGCTTATGTCAGAAATAATAGTTGATGTAAAAAATCTTACCAAACAGTATGGAAAACAGAAGGCCCTTGATGATGTATCCTTCAGCATCAGAAAGGGAAGCATAGTAGGTCTGATAGGTCCGAATGGTGCAGGTAAAACTACTATCATGAAGATCATGGGCGGACTCGCATTTCCTACCTCCGGAGAACTTAAGATGTACGGAGCTACGGATGAGAAGGGACTTAATCATGCAAGAACCCGGATGAGTTTCATGATAGAAACCCCATACGAGAAGGAGAAGATGACTGCTAGAGAGAATCTCGAGAAGCAGCGGCTTCAGAAGGGGATACCGGATAAGGGGCGAATAGATGAGGTTCTGGAAATAGTAAATCTCACAGATACCGGCAAGAAGATAGTTAAGAATTTTTCCCTCGGAATGAGACAGAGACTGGGACTTGCCAATGCACTTATGGGAAGACCTGAGCTTATGGTTCTGGATGAGCCGATAAATGGTCTAGATCCGGAAGGAATAGTAGAGATAAGGGAGCTGTTCAGAAAGCTGAATAAAGAAGATGATATAACGATTGTTATTTCTTCGCATATCCTTAGTGAACTGTCGCTTCTCTGCACCGATTATATCTTTATAAACGGTGGAAAGATAAAGGGTACATTTACTGCCGATGAACTGAGGAAAGCCTGCAGCGAATATTATCATATAGATACAGATAATAACGAGAAGGCGGCTGCAATACTGGTGAATAAATGTCATATAAACCATATGGAGGCTATGGAGGATGGAAGCCTGCGTGTATATGACGGTCTTGATGATATTCTTAACATTTCGAAATCTCTCTATGAGGGAGGAGTCATTCCGACATCACTTACACTGAACGAAGTAAACCTTGAAGAATACTATATGAAGCTTGTTGAGGAGAGTGAATAAATGCTAAATATAATCAAATCCCTGAACTACGGTGCCAAAAGGGATACAGTAAATATACTTACAATCATAACAATGCTTATCCTTCCTGTGTTTTTTCTATATATCTCAGGAATTCTGGGTGATGTTTCCCTTACTGATATGACACCAAGCGTGTACTTCGCATCACAGTCAATGGCATCGATATTTATATTTTCCTGTTTTGGAATAATGATATTTTCAAGTAAACTTGTAGCCTCAGATGCCGGTGATAAGACAATCAATTATGAATTTCTGTCAGGTCACAGCAGGACCCGCATATTTATGGCGAGAACTATAGCAGGGCTTCTCTGGGGCGCAGTGCTCTCATTTATACTTCTTATGATTCCCGTTGGTGTTATGTACATGGCATATGGATGGGGACAGGAAACAGACAGGGGAGATGTGATGCTCAGGTTTTTCCTTCTGCTTTTCCCCATTATAAGACTCGCTTCCTATAACATAATGCTGGCAAGTGTGACAAGAAGTGCCGGGAAGGGAATTGCTCTGGGATATGCCACGCTTATGGTGGTTGCTATAGTGACCTCTATATTTTCTGATATCTTAGATATTGATATAATGTACCCCTTCGGCTTTACAAATGGCTCCTACCTGCTTATATCAGAGAATGCAAGAAATGTTGTAATAGATGGTAAGACTGTTACTGTATATGATACGGCAGTACCGGCTGATATGATTTGGAAAACCATAGCTGTTTCACTTACCTTTACAGCTATATATCTGACTATTACATTTGTTAATTATAAAAAGAAAGACCGTGACTGATATGAAAAATATAATCAAATCAATTCTATATGAAATGTGGCACAACAAGCTGTTCTTCAGGTTATATATACTAATGGTAATAGTAATGGCTTTGGTAGGGGTGCTCAATCTGGACGGCGGACCGGTAAGTCTTGCTCTGGCTGAAAATCCCGGTATCTCTTATGAATTTGGGATAATTATTGCTGCTCTTGTATGTGGGATTATCTGCGGTGAAGACTATAGAGATAAGGTGGCAAACTACGAAGTACTTTCAGGACATTCGAGGGAGAGTATCTTTTTTGCAAGAAGCCTTCTTGCGTCGCTCTCTGCCGCCGTTTTATCTACCCTGTTGGCATTTATACCTATGATAGCGGGGTTAGTTGCAGGAGGATGGGGGAATAAGGTAGAGTTTAGTTCCATGATACTAAGGCTGCTTCTTCTTTTCTTCCCTTATCTCAGACTCGCCACGTTCTTTGCTCTTGTCACTTTCATTGTGAAAAATCATTACATAATGATGGCTGTCGGATTCGCGACAATGATGATAACCACCATACTGTCGGAAATGATGAAAGACAGTGGGAACTTCAGTATGAGCGTATTCAATATGAAATACCTCTTAACCTTTGACAGCTGGAATGTATATAATCTGGATCCCAAGGTGGGAATAGTGGAATATCAGTCCTTTAGCAGCGCCATGCCTTCCGGTCTGATAGGAGGAACAATTGTAGTTTCACTTATATTCGCAGTGGTTTACTTATTAGCAGGCTATGCGCTGTTCAGACGTGACGAACTGAATTAAGAAGGCTTTACTTAGAAAGGCAAGATTATGGATATATCATTTATTATAATTGAATTACTGATTTCGGTATTTATATTCCTGCTGACTGGGATAGAGGAAAGGTTTGCATCAAATAGATGGAGACTTGTGTATGCCGCACCATTATTTATTCTGATAATAATGACTATAATCTCAGGTTTCAGCGTTTATTACACCGGAGCGTATATAGCAGCACTTGTGTGCATGGTGTCGCTGTTTGCCGGTAAAAAGAATGTTAAAAGGACTTTGGCAGGAGCCGGGATAATCTGTGCAGCAATAAGCTTTGCTTTAGTTCTGTTTATTCCTGAACGGCGTAAGTCCGCATATCTGGATGATTTTGAAAAAGCCTTTTCTACTATGAAGGAGCACTATGTGTTAGATCAGGAAAAGGGTATTGATTTTGACGAATTGTATAAAATATATCATCCTCTATTTAAGGAGGTTGATGAAACCCAGGATCATGTAGAAAATTACAAACTTTGGCAGAGATATACCGGTGAATTCTACGATGGACATGTAGGATATCAGATGAAAAGGGATGATCTCTTCCTGGATGCCATCATGAAATCCTATGGTAATGATTATGGACTTTCTCTGATAAGACTGAGCTCCGGAGAATATGCAGCGGTAAATGTTGAAGGTTATGATAATTCTTATAATGTGACAAATGATGAGAAGGACGATATGGGAATATATCGGATAAAGGATGATTTTCTCAGTGAAAACGCAGAGTCCGAGAGGCTGACTCTTAAAAATGCCGGAATAAAAAATGGAACTATCATTACTAAATGGAACGGTAAGCCTATCGATGAATACTTTGGAGAATTAAGCTACTACTTTGAGCAGTATCCGGTACGTGAAAATGAAGAGTTTTATCAGCCTGTATATGTTGCAGGAATCGGCATGGGTATGAATTATGGTGAAACCTATGTGCCGGCAGATGAAAAGTCTTCCTCATCAGCTGAAATTACATTTTTAAATGATGATGGTATTGAAGAAACTGTAACAGCGCCGAGTCTGAGTGCATATTTCCCAAGAATGTATGATACTATATACAGGCTTGATGCTGGAACCAATATCAGCAACCTTGAGTGGCAGGAGATAGATGAAGAAACTGTAATGATGCGTATCAGTGAGATGGCATATGACCAGGAAACTTATAATGGTGCCGACTATACTGAAATGACAGATGAGCTTAGAAAACAAGTGCTGGATTATAAATCGAAAGGAATTAAGAATATAGTAATTGACCTGAGGTGCAATGGCGGTGGCAGTCCTTACTTCGTGGAAGGTGTGGCATGTCTCTTTGCACCGGAAGGTGAACACAGTGTTTACTACAGTGCTGTTATAAATGAAGATACTGCATCCTTCGAAAGAGATGAAGATGGTATGTATAAAAAGGGCGACCTCTTTACCTATCAGGGAGAAAACCTCTGGGCTGATGGAAATATAATCCTTTTGGTGAATAATCACTGTGTAAGCGCCGGGGATGATATGACATATGTTATGGGAGATTTTCCTAATGTTAAGATTATGGGTACTACAAGGTCTAACAGCTCCTGTCAGGCAGTGAAAGGAGTAGAGCTTTCAAGCGGAAGTGTAAGCTTTTCGGCTGTGCCGAACCTGCTTCCAAGTGGCGAGGTCGTTATAGATACATTTACGGACCATGTGGGAAGAACGCCTTTTGATGAAAAGATTCCTATGACACAGGAACTTATAAGTGGTATATTTGATAAAGGAGATGACTTTATACTGAAATATGCGGTTGATTCTTTCACTGACTACTAAAAGGGAGATAATACATGAGAAGGGTGCTCATAGTAGAAGATGACAGGGAAATAAGAACCCTGCTAAAGGACTTTTTGATTGAAAATGAATATGAAGTAATTGAAGCATGTAATGGAAGGGAAGCCTCTGCCTGTATCCGGACAGAGGCTTATGATATTATCCTGATGGATATGATGCTTCCATATAAGTCAGGAAATGATCTGATAAGAGAGTTAAGAGAGTCATCAGCAACCGGGATAAAAGATACCCCGGTTATTGTTATTTCTGCAAAGTCCTCAAAGGATACAAGACTTGAAGCATTAAAGATGGGTGCCGATGACTATATAGTGAAACCATTTGATATGGATGAGGTACTGGTAAGAATTGAAGTGGTACTTAGGAGAAGCGGTCAAGAGACTAAAGAAGATGAAAGTACTTTGTCATATAATGGTATAGAAATGAATCCAGAATGTAATTCTGTAAGCTATAGGGGGATGCCAATCAGATTGACTGCCAAGGAAATGCATCTGTTGCAGATCTTTCTGGAGAATCCGCAAAAAACATTTTCAAAGGCTAATCTATATAAATCAGTATGGAATGATGATTATATCTATGAGGATAATACCATCAATGTACATATGAGTAACCTTAGAAATAAACTCAGGAAAATAACAGGGGAAGAAGTGATAGAAACTGTATGGGGAATAGGATATAAACTAAGGGATAATAAGGGATAGATGATGAAAATATGTATCATTATTATACTGGCCATTATATGTCTCGTCTTAATAATAAGGCTTCTGGTTATAAGGGCGAATCTGGATAGTATAGTAAAAGAGCTTAGGAAAACCCGAAAAGAAGATTATAACAGACAGCTTAGAGTTGACCTCAGCAGCGGAAGTGTTGCGAGAGTTGCTTCAGAGATAAATAAGAATCTGGATTACCAGAAAGAACTGAAGTTGGAAAGTGACAGATCTAGAAGACAGCTAAAGCAGTCAGTTTCCGATATAGCCCACGACTTAAGGACTCCTCTAACAGTTGTGAAGGGGAATTTGCAAATGCTTGAAAAAGAGGATCTGTCAGAGAAGGGGAAGCAGTACCTGGAGGTCAGTAGAAAAAAGGCGGATATGCTGAAGGAGATGGTAGATGAATTCTTCGAGATGTCTGTGCTTGAAAGTGATGTCGGGGATGTTACATTTGAAAGTATTGACCTGATCAGCTTCATAACGGATTTTCTTATTGAGAATGAGGCACTGATAAGGGAGAAGGGGCTGGAACCGGAGGTGGACTTTCCTGATAAAACCATACGGATTATGGCAGACAGGGAGATTCTCTCAAGAGTCTTCGGTAATTTATTTAACAATATTCTGAAATATGCCAGAGATAGCTTTACCATCGGTATAGAGGAAGGGGAAGATTCTGTGGCTTATGTCAGAATATCTAATCGTGTAGACAGTCCTGATGAGATAGATATTTCTCGTATATTTGACAGAACCTATAGAGCTGATAAAGCGAGATCTGTAGGTGGAGCGGGACTTGGATTATACATAACAAAGCTTCTTGTGGAAAAGCAAAAGGGAAGGGTAGAAGCAGAGATTATAGATGATAATCTTGTATTTACTGTAAAGCTTAATAAATCTGAATAGTGAAGTGAAAGAAGGCTTTTAGGAAATCTCTTCATAATTATAAATCGGAAGAAAAGGAGCAGATGCAGTATTTGGAGGCACAGGAACAGCCGTTGCATATATTTACCTTGTAATGTTTAAAAGGAATGGTTTGGTTGCTAAATAGATAAGTTCCACAGTTTGTAGGGATGAACGGTGGAGCGTTATAATGGAATATATTCCAGGTTAGGGGGTTGAGGATTATTAGCTGATGATACGAGAAGCGAGAAAAGAAGATTTGGAAGCACTTTTGGAACTGTATCTTTATTTACATGAAGATAGTATTCCCAAACATGATGAACATCTTGAAAAAATATGGAATCAGATCATTGAAGATCCGAATCACCATCTGATCGTAAATGAGATTGACGGTCAGATTATATCTTCCTGTGTTTGTGTGATCATCCCGAATTTAACAAGAAATATAAGACCATATGCTTTTGTTGAGAATGTGGTAACACATGCGGATTTCAGAGGAAACGGATATGCAGGTGAATGTCTGGATTATGCAAAGAAGATTGCGGAGAAGGAAAACTGTTACAAAATGATGCTGCTGACAGGATCAAAGAAGCCGGAGACTATGCATTTCTATGAGAAGGCTGGGTATAACAGCAGTGATAAGACAGCTTTCATACAGTGGATAGGGATGGATAAGTAGCCATAGGTAAAGGAGTATGAAATGAAGGTATTCATTGTATATTGTCATCCAAGTAAAAACAGTTTTACATACGAAGTGAAAGAAGCTTTTATCAAAGGACTGGAGAGTGCAGGACATTCATATGAGATTTCTGATCTGTATGCAGATGGATTCAATCCCGTGATGTCGGAAAAAGAGTATATAAGAGAAGGATTTTATAATTTGGATAGTCCTGTATCGGAGGATGTTCTTTTTGAGCAGAAAAAGATAAATGAAGCAGATGCGATAGCTTTTATTTACCCTGATTTCTGGACTTCGTCTCCTGCTATGTTAGAGGGATGGTTTCAACGGGTATGGACTTACGGATTTGCATATGGGGATAAAACATCCATGGAATGTCTGGAAAAAGCATTATTTTTGATTACCATGGGTGGGTCATTAAAAGATAAGGTAAGAAGAGATCAGCTGGAAGCAATGAAGACAGTTATGGTTGGTGACCGGATCAGAAATAGAGCAAAAACCTGCGAAGTATATGCTTTTGATGAGATGACCAGAGGCTATGGTAATGATGCTAACCGGGATAAAAATGCTGGTAAGTATCTAAGAAAAGTATTTGAAATTGCAAAAAGCTTATAAAGTAGCAAGATAACTTAATGATTTCTATACAGCGATAAGGCGTCTATGAGTTGAAATACTTGTAGGCGCTTTTTTGATTTTGATAAACCTTTGGGCGAAAAGTCCAAAAGATTGCTTTGCGTATATCACCCTTGGGTGTTTACAAATAGATATTTCGTCGGTAAGGGAAATATGACATAAGAGGTGCTGTGTTTTACGCCAAATAGGTTTGAAAAGTATACTGTTTTATGGTATTATGACTCAGTTATACTAAGCTCTTGAAGGAAAGAAGGAAATAATATGAAACTAGGTATAGTTGGACTTCCTAATGTAGGTAAATCTACATTATTTAACTCACTTACAAAGGCAGGTGCGCTTGCGGCAAACTACCCTTTCGCAACAATAGATCCAAATGTAGGAATAGTTGCTGTTCCAGATGAGCGTCTGGATGTTCTGACTAAGATGTACGATTCAGATAAGACAACTCCTGCTACTATAGAGTTTGTTGATATCGCCGGACTAGTCAAGGGAGCGTCAAAGGGAGAAGGCCTGGGTAATCAGTTCCTTGCTAATATAAGGGAGTGCGATGCCATAGTGCATGTTGTTCGTTGCTTTGACGATACAGATGTTGTCCATGTGGATGGTTCCGTTGATCCTATCAGAGATATAGAAACAATTAATATAGAGCTTATTTTTTCGGACCTTGAAGTTCTTGAGAGAAGAATATCTAAGACTTTAAAGCTGTCACGTAATGATAAGCAGGCTGCAAAGGAACTTGATTTCCAGAATAGGATCAAGGCTCATCTTGAAGCCAATAAGCCTGTTAGAACATTTGAAATAAATGAAGCGGATGATGACGAGAAGGCATGGATCAAGGAATACTGCCTCCTGACTGAGAAGAAGGTTATATATGCCGCGAATGTAGGCGAGGATGATATGGCTGACGATGGTGCATCTAATGACTATGTTAAGAAGGTTCGTGATTATGCGGCTGAAACTGATGCACAGGTATTTACTGTATGTGCTCAAATGGAAGCAGAAATATCTGAACTTGATGACGAAGAGAGGGCTATGTTTCTTGAAGACCTGGGTCTTAAGGAATCGGGTCTGGATAAGCTGATCAAAGCCAGCTATACACTTCTTGGTCTTATAAGTTATCTGACAGCAGGAAAGCAGGAGTCAAGAGCCTGGACTATTACCAAGGGTACTAAGGCGCCACAGGCAGCTGGAAAGATACACTCCGATTTTGAGAGAGGATTCATTAAGGCTGAAGTTATCGCTTATGATGATCTTATTCGCGAGGGTAGCATGACTGCGGCTAAGGAAAAGGGACTTGTACGTCAAGAGGGCAAGGAATACGTCATGAAGGACGGAGATGTTGTTCTCTTTAAGTTCAATGTATAAATTCTGCTTTGGTTTGGCCAGATGTTAAGAGGATAAGTAAATGGATGGAATATATTTTCCGGGAATGCATATTTTCTTCAAAAAGGTTTTGTCGGAAATAAACATTTTCAAATTCGAAATAACGATATATGCCGTAGTTATCACCTTGGGTTTTATACTTGCACTGATAGTTGCATCTAAAGAAGGTAAGAGATGCGGACAAAATGAAGAGGACTATCTGGATTTCTTTCTGGTTATGATTGTTCCCACTTTGGTTGGACTGAGGCTATACTATGTTCTTTTTAACCTTGATCGCTTTATAGTGGAAGGAAAGAGTGCGGGGCAGATATTCCTGGATATGATCAATATCCGAAATGGGGGACTGGCCGTTTACGGTGGCCTTATAGCTGGAACTCTTACAGGTTTCATATTTGCAAAGGTTAAGAAGATTAACTTCCCATTATTTGGTGACTGCATAGCCCTGGGAGTTCTTGTTGGGCAGATACTTGGTCGATGGGGAAACTTCTTCAATAGGGAAGCGTTTGGAGACTATACATCAGGTTTCTTCAGAATGGCTATTCCTATTGATTATTATTCAAAGGGCTTCTTCAATCATATGATTGAGGAGGGGATAGTAACCCAGAAGATGCTGGATAATCAGGAAATAGTAAATGGTGTATCGTGCATAACTGTCCATCCGACGTTTCTGTATGAAGGAATATGGAATGCGATGCTTCTGGTGGCTCTCTTCCTATATAGAAAGCATAAGAAGTTTGACGGAGAACTGGCCATGCTTTATGTAGCCGGTTACGGCATTGGAAGATTCTGGGTAGAAGGTCTTAGAACGGATTCGCTGATGATTGGACCGCTTAAGATAAGTCAGGTGGTGGCTGTTATATGTGTATTGCTTGCCGTGGGAGTTATTTTATATAATCGTCGAAAAAAAATTGCTAAAGTGTCAAAAAGTGGTGAATAATATTAAAATACTATATATAGTGTCATGATAAAATTAAATAAGCATATTTAGTGTTATGAGTAAAAGCTCTTGCAACAATTAAGTTGCAGGAGCTTATTTTTTGGCTAAAACTCTAGGTTTTCTGAAAATTTTTTTCTTGCATTTTATTTAATGGTGGGGTAAGATATTGGTGAATGTGGGGGAAAGTGTTGAGTTTTTCCATATTCCACCCATAAAGTGGGGAAACTCAACCATGTCCCACACAATCGAATTGATCAAGACGATGAAAGGAGGAAAACTAAAGTGGCACTTAGTATGTTTGGTGAGTTTTATCATAACGTTGATGCTAAGGGTAGACTTAGTGTTCCTGCAAAGTTTAGAGATCGTCTTGGTTCTACTGTAGTTGTCGCCGCAGGTCCAGATAACTGTCTCAGAATCTATTCTGTGGAGGATTGGGATAAGTTCATGGAGGGACTTAATGAGCAGGTGGATACAAGTAGTGCTGACGGAAGAAACCTTTTTAGATTCTTCGCTGCAAATGCATCCACATGTGATCTTGACTCACAGGGAAGAGTTATCATCTCTCCTAAGTTAAGAGACTATGCCGGAATCACTAAAGAGGTGGTTGTAATCGGTAGTGGTGACAAGGCAGAGGTTTGGGATAAGAAGAGATACGAAGCTACATTTGCAAGCGTTACTGAGAATAATGAGGCTATTAATGATCTTATCGCTCAGTATGGACTTCAGATTTAAGACTCTGAATGGGAGAAAAGATTTTGGAGTTTAAACATATACCAATCATGCTAAAGGAAGTTCTTGACGGTCTTGATATAAAACCTGATGGAATATATGTGGATGGAACGCTTGGTGGAGCAGGTCATTCTTCAGAAATAGTTAAGCGACTTTCTGATAAGGGCAGACTGATAGGGATAGATCAGGATATGGATGCAATCAAGGCGTCCTCTGAAAGACTTAAGGGTTATGAAAATGCCATTATCATTCATAGTAATTATGTGAATATGCGAAATGTCCTCCTGGAAAGAGATATCAAAAAAGTGGATGGCATTTTACTGGATCTGGGAGTTTCGTCCTACCAGTTCGATAATACTGAAAGAGGTTTCTCGTACCGAGAGGATGCTCCTCTGGATATGAGAATGGATAGAGATACAAGCTATACTGCACAGGATATCGTAAACGATTATACAGAGAGTGAGCTTAGAAGAATAATATCTGATTATGGCGAAGAAAAGTTCGCTGGAAGAATTGCTTCAAATATTGTAAGAAGCAGAGAAGTAAAAAGAATAGAAACAACCTTTGAACTAAATGATATCATCAAAAACTCCATTCCGGCAGCGGCAAGACGCCACGGCGGTAATCCATCGAAGAAAACCTATCAGGCACTTAGGATAGAGCTTAATAAGGAACTGATGGTTCTTGAGGATAGTCTTGAAGAGATGATAGAAATGTTGAACCCGGGCGGAAGGCTTTGCATAATAACATTCCATTCCCTAGAGGATAGAATAGTAAAGAGTGCATTTAAAACAGCAGAGAATCCGTGCATATGCCCACCTGAATTTCCGGTGTGTACATGTGGAAGGGTTTCAAAGGGCAGAGTAATAAACAGAAAACCAATAACTGCATCTAACGATGAGCTTGAAAAAAATCCAAGAAGCAGTAGTGCGAAGCTAAGGATATTTGAAAAGAAGTAGATCGTATGAGAGAACAGGGGTAAATATGGCAAGAACAGTTAGAAATTATTATATCGAGGAAGGCGGAGCGGTCAGAAGGATTCAAGTGGTTCCAGAACCAAGAAGAAGAGAGACTGACAGACCTAGAAGAAGAAAGGCTAACCGTACCTATAGCAAGGCTGCCAAGAAAGCAGAGCAATCAAAGGGCTTTGACCTGAGATATACTCTGGTGCTTGCAACAATGCTGGTGATGGTTATTATTTCCTGTGTTATAATGCTGGCTGTTCAAGGCAGTGTTGAGAGTAAAGAGCGCAAGATTGAATCTATTCAACAGGAAATACAGGATATACAAGCAGATAATGCTGCTTATGAAAACAAGCTTGAGAGTATGTATTCCCTTGATGACATTTACACAATAGCAACTAATGAATTGGGAATGGTTTACTCGCAAAACGGATCCATCATTTATTATGAGGATGCTCAGGACGATTACGTTAAACAGTATGGAGATGTGCCAAAGACCACAAATTAGTGGCCTTTGGCTTTTGTGCGCCTCTAGGCGCACGTTTTAAGTTTAAGAGGAAACTTGGAGATATGGCACAAACTAGGAAGAAGAAAAAAAGAAAGGTTTTTATAAAGAGGATGCGTAGGCATCTTCTCTTTTTGCTTATAGGATTTACGCTCTTTTTTGTATTCATCATAGGAACGATAATCTATTATAACGTACGTAAGGGAGACGATTATAACGAGAAAATTCTTAGCCAGAAGGGTTATGAAAGTATATCGGTTCCATATAAGCGTGGTGATATATATGACTGTAATGGCTCGGTACTTGCCACAAGTACTATGGTGTATAACCTGATAATAGAGCCAAAGAACATAATAGAGTTTAAGGCCAAGAAGGAAGCTACCTGCAAGGCGCTGTCCAAGTACTTTGGGGTTGGTGCTGAGGAGATGGCTGGATACCTTGCAAAGGAAGATTCTCAGTATGAGGTTATTCGTAAGAAGCTGACCTACGATGAGGTTAAGGATTATCAGTCGGACAAGAGAGCAGGAAAACTACCAAATGTTGTAGGTATCAGACTTGAAGAAGAATATAAGAGATACTATCCAAATAACGAGCTTGCATGTCACATGCTGGGTTTTGTCGTTAGTGGAAATGAGGGTATCGGTGGAATAGAGGGAAGTTATAATTCTTTCCTCAATGGTCAGAATGGAAGAACCTATTCTTATATGGGTGAAGACTTTAATATGCAGAGAGAGGTGGAACAGCCTCAGAATGGTGACAGTCTTGTTACAACAATTGATAGCGAAGCTCAGAGAATAGTTCAGAAGAAATGCGAAGAGTTTGAAGCTGAGATGGGAGCAAAGAACATTTCGGTTCTTGTTATGAATCCAAAGAACTGTGAGATCCTTGCAATGTATAACTCTCATCAGTATAATCCTAACAATGCTTATGACATGGACGCTGCAAAGTATCAGTTTGAGGATGACGGTGAACTAACTGAGGGAGAGTACGAAGCGGTAGTTAAGAGCCTGTCAGACGATGAGAAGGTTGAAAAGCTGAATAATGTTTGGCGTAACTTTGTAATAAGTGATTCCTTTGAACCGGGTTCTACATTTAAGCCATTTACCATTTCCGGCGCTTTGGAGGATGGGGTTATAAATGGTGATGAGCAGTTTTACTGTGACGGTATACAGCACGTGGCAGACTGGGATATCAAATGTCATAACGTAAATGGTCACGGAATGCTGACAGTGCCACAGGCGCTTGAATATTCCTGTAATGACTGTCTGATGCAGATTGCTGCTCTAGAGGGTTCGACAACTTTTGATAAGTATCAGGTTCTGTTCGGGTTTGGACAGAAGACAAATATAGATATATCAGGTGAAGCAAGTGACGCGGATCTATATACTATGGTTTATCACCAGGATACTCTTAACCCGGTTGAGCTTGCTACATCCTCCTTTGGACAGGGCGTTACAGTTACAATGATGCAGCTTGGAACAGCATTTTGCTCTGTAATAAATGGCGGATATTATTATCAGCCTCACGTAGTAAAGAAAGTACTTGATTCAGATGGCAATCTGGTTAAAAACTATGATAAAATACTTGTTCGTAGAACTATCTCTGAAGATACTTCAGATCAGATGAAGCTTATTCTTCAAGAGGTTGTTGAGAATGGTACTGGTAAGAAGGCTATAGTTGAGGGATACGAGATAGGTGGTAAGACAGGAACGGCTGAGAAGCTACCTAGAGGAAATGGAAAATACATTCTTTCCTTCATAGGATTTTCACCGGTTAAGGATCCTCAGGTTATGATTTATTGCGTAGTTGATGAACCTGGTGCTGAAGATCAGTCATCCTCTGCCGCAGGAACACTTCTCTTCAATAAGATAGCTGAGGAACTTCTTCCTTATATGAATATCTATCGTACCGGAACTGCGACACCTAGTGATGCTACTGGAATGGATGAGGTTGCTACACCTGTATTCGAGGGGGCGGCGCCACCAATAAGTGCTGCTGGTTCGACTCCGGAACAGAATGCAACTACAGAGGCCAGTACAGAAGAAGTAACAGATGAAAATGGAAATCCATTAGAAGAAACCGAGTAGGAGGCAATACCCGTGAAAGATAAGAAAGTAATAGTTGCAGGAGCTGGTAAGAGCGGACTGGCATCTGCTGGGCTGTTGATAAGAAATGGCGCAAATGTAATACTTTACGATGGAAACACAGAGCTGGACAAGGACGCCCTTAGAGCAACATTTAGTGATTCAGAGAATTTTGAGGTTGAACTTGGAGAACTTACGGATGAGATTATGGAAGGGGCAGACCTTTTTGTTATAAGTCCGGGTATTGCGGTGGATGCTCCATTTGTTAATAAAGTTCGAGATAAAGGAATCCCAATCTGGGGCGAGATAGAGCTTGCGTATTATTATAGTAAAGGAACAATCGCAGCTATTACAGGAACGAATGGTAAGACAACTACAACGACTCTTGTTGGAGAGATATTTAAGAACTACACGGAGGATTATCTGGTGGTTGGAAATATAGGACTTCCATTCACAAGATTTGCAGATTCAACTAGTGTAAATACAATAATTGCGGCGGAGATAAGCTCCTTCCAGCTGGAAACAATACATACATTTAAGCCGCATGTATCAGCTATTCTGAATCTTACTCCTGATCATTTGAATAGACATTACACATTAGATAATTATTATAATACAAAGCTTAGAATAACTGAGAATCAGACAGATGCTGACTACGTTATTCTTAACTATGATGATCCAGAGCTTCGCGAGAGAGCTGCATCTATAAATGACAAGGTGAGAAAGGTTTATTTCAGTCATGAGATAGAACCTGAAGAGGGTGCATTTACAAGAGATGGTCATATATACATCAAGGAAGCAGGCGAGGAAGAGGAGATACTGGATATCGACAAGATACAGATTCTCGGAACGCACAATCTGGAAAATGTACTGGCGGCAGTTACTATTGCCTACTATATGAAGATGCCGGTAGAGGTTATAAGAGATACAGTTTATAGCTTCAAGGGCGTTGAACATAGAATAGAGTATGTCAGAGAAGTAAATGGCGTTAAGTACTATAACGATTCCAAGGGGACTAATCCTGATGCGGCCATCAAGGCTGTTCAGGCTATGAAGACACCAACTATTCTGATAGGTGGTGGATACGATAAAGATTCTGATTATGATGAATGGGTAGAGAGCTTCGCGGGAAAAGTGCATTTGCTTGTACTCATTGGTGCAACAGCGGACAAGATAGAAGCTTGCTGTAAAAAGCATGGGTTTAATCAGATAATAAGGGCTGTAGATCTAAGTAATGCTGTTGAGATTTGCTACGAAAGAGCAAAGCCTGGATTCTCAGTTCTGCTATCGCCGGCATGTGCCAGCTGGGATATGTTTAAAAGTTATGAAGAAAGAGGTACCTTGTTCAAGGTATACGTTAATGGCTTAGAGGAGAGCTAATGCAAAGAGGACTGATTAATACAATTAAATCCTTTGTAGTGCGTGGTACATACTTTGATTATCCATCACTTTTCTATATTATTTTCCTTACATTTTTTGGATTCGTGATGGTATATAGTTCCAGTTCTTTTGTATCCTTTAGAACCTATGGTAATACGACGCACTTTCTTACATATCAGTTCATGTTTGCAACAATGGGCTTTATTGGTATGTTCTTTATGTCAAAGGTCAAATATCAGAAGCTTAAGAGACTGACTTACTTCTTTATAGCAGTCGAGGTTGTTATGCTTCTGGTTGTACTTCTGGCCGGTGTGTCAGTAAATGGTTCTTCCAGATGGCTGAAAATTGGTATGTTTTCATTCCAGCCTTCCGAGATAGCTAAGCTGGTTATGATTCTGTATATGGCTTATATCTGTACAGATAAGACAGAACTACTATATACCTTAAAGGGAACTGTACAGGTCTTTATACCTGCGGTAATACTTATTGTACCTATTGCTGTAGAGAACCTGAGTACAGCGCTTATATGTGCAGCTATAGCAGGTGGTGTGTGGTTTGTTGCAACACCAAGAGTTAAATATATAATTCCAATGATTGGTGCGGGTGCCGCCTTCCTGGTTGTTATGATTGCAGGGCGGGGCTACCGTGGAGACAGAATAACAGCCTGGCTGAATCCTGAGACATCTGCAAAGGGATATCAGACTATGCAGGGTCTGTATGCTATAGGTTCCGGTGGGCTCTTCGGACGAGGTCTGGGACAGAGTATTCAGAAAATGGGTAGTATACCTGAAGCACAGAACGATATGATCTTCTCGGTTATATGTGAGGAGCTTGGTATTGTTGGTGCAGTTGGAGTAATCCTTGTATTCATATTTATGCTGTGGAGATTTAAGTTTATAGCAGAGGGTGCACCTGATAGATATGGCTCACTCATTGTTGTAGGGATAATAATTCACGTGGCTGTTCAGGTTATCATTAATATGAGCGTTGTTACCAATATCATACCTAATACTGGTGTAACGCTTCCGTTTATCAGCTATGGTGGAACGTCCATATTCTTCCTGCTTATTGAAATGGGACTGCTTCTGGCGGTTTCAAGGCAGATAGAACCTTCAGGAATGAAGAAGGGGGTTGTTAATCGTGAGGCATAAGATTCATATAGTCCCTATAATCATTCTTGTTATTATTCTCGGGGCACTTCTTTTTGCCAGCACCTATACACTTAATGACATAGAAATAGTTGGGTGTAACCTGGCCTCTGAGGATCAGGTGAGAAATGCCATTAAAGATGAAGCTATGATGAGCAATACGCTTCTTCTGTATCTAAAAAACAAGTTTGGAAAGATGGAGGAAATACCATTCGTTTCCAAGATGGATATAGAGTTTGTAAGTAAACACAAGGTAAGAGTTGAGGTTTACGAGAAGTCTGTTGCTGGTTGTCTTGAGTATATGGAAAGCTATGTGTTCTTCGATAAGGACGGAATAGTAATGGAAACTGCCAAAGATAGAAAGGAAGGCGTTCCATATATAAAAGGACTTACAATTAAGAGCTGGCAACTGGGAGAGAAGCTTCCAATAGAGAATAAGAAGAAGTTCGATATGATACTGAATATTACGCAGCTGCTTGAAAAGTATGAGCTGGATATTCAGGGAATCGAATTCAGCGCTGATAGTGAAATAATCCTTCGTAAGGATAATATAGAGATAGAACTTGGTGATGGTTCCAACCTGGCTGTACAGCTAATGAATCTGGGCAGCATACTGGAGGCGGAAGGTCTGGAAGGTAAGACGGGAGTTCTGTATATGAAGGATTATAGCCTTGAAAATCCAATCGCTAGTTTCAAGGTAAAATAGTAACATAGATTTACATAATTCTGCTTGCCATTTCTTGAATTATTAAGTATAATACAAGATAAGTGTGACTAGACTTTGTAAAAGTATTTTTATTTAAGGAGGAGAAGACCTTGCTTGAGATAAAGTCAAATGACGAGAAAAACCCTGCAAGAATACTTGTTATAGGTGTTGGTGGTGCAGGAAATAATGCAGTAAACAGAATGATTGATGAGAATGTTGAGGGTGTTGAGCTTATAGCTATAAACACTGATAAACAGGCTCTTTCACTCAGTAGAGCTACAACAAAGATCCAGATAGGTGAGAAGCTCACTAAGGGTCTTGGTGCAGGTGCTAAGCCTGAGATTGGTGCCAGCGCTGTTGAGGAAAACAGAGAAGAGATTAATGATATTATTAAGGATGCTGACATGGTATTCGTAACATGCGGTATGGGTGGTGGAACTGGTACAGGTGCTGCTCCTATAGTTGCTGAGATTGCTAGAAATCTTGGAATACTTACAGTCGGTGTCGTAACAAAGCCATTTTCATTCGAAGGAAAGCCTCGTATGGCAAATGCTACAAATGGTATAGCTAAGCTTCGTGAGAATGTTGATACACTTATTGTTATTCCTAATGATAAGCTTCTTCAGATATGTGATAAGAGAACAAGCATTCCAGATGCTCTAAAGAAGGCTGATGAGGTTCTTCAGCAGGGTGTTCAGGGTGTTACAGATCTTATCAACAAGCCAGGTCTTATCAACCTTGATTTTGCTGATATCCAGACAGTTATGCGTGATAAGGGTATCGCTCATATCGGTATTGGTCATGGTAGTGGAGATAACAAAGCAGTTGATGCTATCAAGGCTGCTATGGATTCACCACTTCTTGAAACAACAGTTGATGGTGCTACAGATATCATCGTTAACTTCTCCGGAAATGTTGGTATCGTTGAAGCATACGATGCTATTACATATCTCTCAGAGGTTGCTGGTGAAGAGGCAAATATCATCTTCGGTACAGTTGATAATGATGTAACTGGTGAGGATGTAAGCATTACAATTATCGCGACAGGTCTTGAAGATGTTGAGAAGAGTGGTACAGTTGTTATGCCAACAGCTAAGGCTGCTCCAAAGGCTCCAACATTTGGTGATACACTTAAGGCTCCTACACTTGGAGCAGGCAAGAAGGCTACTCCGGTTCCACTTAATCTTGGATCTGCTAAGCCAGAGGTCACAGAAAGCGTTGAGAGTCCACTTGATAAGACTCCAGAACCTTTCAGTGGCAGTGCCGCTAATCAGAATCTGAAGATTCCTGATTTCCTTAAGAGAGGCTAAGATATAGATAGTTTTAAGGCCGACAACAATATTGTTGTCGGCTTTATTTTATGGTACAATAGTTAGCGGTTTTGTTTGATAATCGTGAGATGAGGATACGCGATATGATCAGTGTTATAATGCCCAGTCATAATAGCGAAAAAACTTTAGATAGAGCTGTTAGATCAGTACTAAATCAGACCTATAAGGATATTGAAATTATTATAGTTGATAATGGTAGTGTGAAGCTGCCTAGGCTTAGTGATGATATTCTTATGGATACTAGAGTTAAGATGCTTGTATATGCTGAGGTGCTTGGTGCGGCGGAGGCCAGAAATGTTGGAGTCAGAGAAGCTGGTGGAGAATATATAGCATTTCTAGATTCCGATGATTATTGGACGCCGGATAAACTGGAAAAACAAATAAAGGTTATGGAGAGATTTGTTAACCAGGGGGAGGCTCCAAGACTGGTATTTACTGGTCGTAGCATCATTGATTCGGATGGCAGGGAAACCGGCAGGTATATAGGCTGCAATAAGATTGTTCGTAGAGAACTGCTTTTACGTTCTAATCAGATTAATTGCTCCTCTGTACTTTTGAGAAGAGAAACAGCGCTTAAGTTCCCGTTTCCGGATGGCGATATACATGAGGATTATGTTGTATGGCTTGAGGTGCTGGAGGATGGTGGGTATGCTGCTGGTATAAATAGACCTCTTCTCAAATACACAAAATCCGGATCCAGTAAATCGGGCAATAAGATAAGGTCAGCCATAATGACCTATAATGTTTATAGATACGTTGGAATCAGCAGGTTGGAAAGTCTGAAGCATATGATAACGTATACAATCTATGGAATTAAAAAGCATTATTTAAGTTAAAGGATGAATATAATGGAACAAAAAGGTAGAGCAGAATTACTTCTGGAGGGACTTAAGACTAGAATAAAAGATGCACCTTCACAGACAATGCATCAGGAAAATGCGGTCCTTGATAGAGAAGAGCTTCTAAGGCTTGTTGAGAATATATCTGAAGTAGTTAAGAATGAACTGAATACTTATCGTGAAGTTAATGATAAGCGGGCGCGTATAATCAAGGAAGCTAAGGAAGAGGCTGAAGAGATACTCTATCAGGCGGAGAGAACAGCCAGCCGAATCAGGGTAACAAAGAGAAAGGATACCGAGCCACCTTCATTTAGAGCGTCAGATCTCGATAAGGATGAGAAGGATTCTCTTAGGATGGCCTCTGATATATATGCTGCTTCACTTATTTATACAGATGAGATGCTTACAGAGGTTGATCACCTGGTTGCAGATTCCTATGAGAAGATCGAACAGGAATATGCCCGAATGAGAAGTACTCTCAGGCAGAAGATAGAAGATATAGCAGAGAATAAGGCTGAGCTTATGAGTAACCTGAATGGTCTCAAGGCTAATGACAGATATGCACAGATTCTCGAGCTAAGTGATCTGCTTTCTGTGGAGCTTTATAATGAGCGTCAGAAGGCCATGGCTAGAGAAAGAGAAGAAAGAGCACAGATGAGATTTATCCTTAATGAGGATGAAGAGACTGAGGTTAAACAGGATAATGCCAGACCACCTATTAGTCCTGATAGAACTGCTGTTAAGATTGAACAGGAGAGTAAGGGCGGTCTTGAGATAGAGATAATGGATAGAAGTGATGAGGTGACTAATCGAGATGAAGGAACTGGAGACGTACATTAGAGTAGTAAATTATTATGAGACGGATCAGATGCAGGTGGTGCACCATTCGAATTATGCGAGATATCTGGAGGAAGCAAGACTTCACCTGATGGATCAAATAGGTCTGTCGTATGATAAGCTTGAGAAAATGGGCATAATAATACCGGTGCTGGAGCTCCATGATTATTATATCAAGTCTATTACATATGGTGATGTAATAGAGATAAAACCAATGGTTATCAAGGTGACACCGGTAAGATTCACTCTTAAGTATGAGATATACAGGTCGGGAACGGATGAACTCCTGCACACAGCCCAGACCTCACATGCTTTTGTAGATACAGATTTTAAACCAATGAATCTTAAGAAAAAGTACCCTGAGGTATATGCTGCAATGCAGGAAATAGTTGTTCAATGATTATAGAGATGTTGCTAATCAGTTTTAGCAACATCTTTTCTTTTGTTTTTCTTATCTTTGTATAGCTCGGCATCTGCTTCAGTCATTTCCGCCTCTATATCAAGAGAATCGCTGACTGTAAGCTCTTTGAAGCCGTGGCTGAATTCTACGTAGTAAGGCTTATGGTCTTGTTCATTAACCCTATCCTGATAATAGGACATGCTGTCCTTTATATTCTTGATAGTAGTGCCGTCCATATCGGCTACGAAAACAGCAAATTCATCGCCGCCAATTCGTGCAATTATAGTTCCCTTTGGAAAGCTCTTTCTAAGTGTGTTGGCAATGCTGGTGAGAGCGAAATCACCATCCTTATGTCCATATCTATCATTAACCTGCTTCAGGTTATCCATATCGATATAACCAACCAGCCCTGGCTTACCATTGTTGCTGGTATTACTGGTTAGTTGATCTACAGCTTCGAAGAAACCGCGGCGGTTATATAGACCGGTTAGCTCGTCGGTTACGGAAATGGCATTTAGCTGATCATTCTTGTCGCGAATCTCATTCATAGTAACCTCTAGACGATTCTGGATAGCTATTTCCTGTCTCATCAGGTTGATGAACTTCAGTGCTGTTCCAAGCTGCAGAGAGGTTGAATATACATTACTGAAGTTTTTCAAATCTGTTTCACATAGGAGAAGACCATGTTGGGCTTCATTTGTAAGAAGCGGAGTCAGAACCATGGTGTGTCTTCTCTCGTTTGGTGTATATTTATTGTCAAAAATCATGTAGGTAGGGAAGATTCTTTTTTCGTTAGTCAGAACCATAACCTTCTCATCCTTGCAGAAAGCCTGCAGGTTAATATATTTTGGAACATTCCACATTCCGTCATTTAATAGGACAGGCAAGTCATCATATAGGTATAAGTATGCGCTTGCGAAGCCGTTCCATCTATGAAGATTTTGGACAATAAGCCTGTAGCATTTTTCATCATCCATAGCAGTGAGAAGAGTATCTCTTGTGAGTCTCATAGACTGCCATACAGATTCCTTGTTTCTCTTGACCTCATCCATATATTCGTTTGCTACGTAATATGATACGTGTGTCATTATTACATTAAAGGCAGACACAAGCTTAACGTGTTTGTCCTCGCCAAAATCAAGTCCTAGAAGAAAATCGGATAGCTGGCTCATCATATAAGTAAACTTATTATGTGAGTAATAATGTATTATGATGTTGCTGCTTAGAACCTTATCGGTTTCAGCCTGAAGCTGTTCCTCGGTATATTCGGAACCGTCATAAATGATATTTCCGAAAATTTCAAAAAATGGATTGAGCACATCAAAAAGCTGTTTAGAATAGAATGTATTATAGTAATGGCTCATGAATAAATCTTCGAACTTCTTGATAAGAGTTTTGCTATTCATTTTTCCGGAAGATATATCAATGCTGTTGAGTACATCTTTATTCTTGGCAGGATTACATCCACAGGAAAGTCTCTTTACAAGCTTTGAATGTAGGAGAGATAGAGAGGTTTCACCTGTCTTAATAAGTTCCAGTGCCTGATATACAGCGTTATAGCCCAGGTCCATTACGTTATTATCTACAGTTGTAAGAGGTGGGGACAGTGACAGGGAGGTTGGAGTGTTGTCATAGCCGGTAACTATTATATCCTTACCTATTTTCAGCCCCTTTTTCTTGATGGCCTTGTATCCGCCTATGGCCATAGTGTCATTTGCGAAAACAATAGCCTCCAGATCCGGATTATCATCCAAAAGCTTTGTGACAAGCTCTTCGGTGAATTCGGAGAAATTGCCGTAAGCAACCTTTTTCTCATCATAAGGAATATCATTTTCAGACAGAACCTTTTTATAGATATTAAATCTCTCCAGCGCGTCAGCATTTTCCAGACGACCACTTACGAATGCAATCTTGGTTTTACCATGATCCTTAATTATGTGTTCTATACAAGCACGCATTCCTGTTGCACCCTCGGTGTATAGGTATGGATATCCAGGAATTTCGGCTTCAATTGTAAGAATTGGAAGATCAAAATAATCCAGAAAAGCCTTCTTATCCTCAACGGATAGAAAGCTGCCTATTGAACCAATAGAAATGATAAGTGCATCTAGAGATTTCTTGTTTGCATAGTAAAAAATCGAATTGTATTGATAGTCGTATTTGGCGTTAATGGGATCGTTATAAGAAGCATTTAGATACATGCCAGGAAGAATAGTAAGATTCACATCTGCTTCTTCGGCGGCATATTCTACACCCTTGCAGATCTCAAATGCATAGTCATTGTCCAGATGACAAGTAAGAAAGCCTATGTTTGGCCTGTGTTTATCTAGCATAGTCTGTTTCCCCCTCTGATAGTAAGAGATAGTAACAAAATAACTGATTTTAGATTCCCCATAACTGTCTTATATTTTAACATAATGAGCATCAAAATTAAACTATTTTTAGGTCTTGGCGGTGTTTACAAAAGAGGGTTGATAATTTATAATAGGGGCGGTTGAGTGGGACATTTGTCCTTTTAATTAGAAACCATTAATTTAGTATCCGGGAGGAAAAATCATGGATTACAAAAAATCAGGAGTTGATATCGAAGCAGGCTACAAGTCAGTTGAACTGATGAAGGAACATGTTAAGAAGACTATGAGACCTGAGGTGTTAGGTGGTCTTGGAGGTTTTGCTGGAGCATTTGATCTCAGTAAGATTAAGGACATGGAGGAACCAGTTCTTCTTTCCGGAACAGATGGTTGCGGAACTAAGGTAAAGCTTGCTTTTATTATGGATAAACATGACACAATAGGAATAGACGCTGTTGCTATGTGTGTTAACGATATAGCCTGTTCTGGTGGAGAACCTCTATTCTTTCTTGATTATATAGCTTGTGGAAAGAACTATCCTGAGAAGATAGCTTCTATAGTTAAGGGAGTAGCTGAAGGATGTCTTCAGTCAGAGGCTGCACTTGTTGGTGGTGAGACAGCAGAGCATCCAGGACTTATGCCAGAGGATGAGTATGATCTCGCTGGATTTGCGGTTGGCGTGGTTGATAAGAAGGACCTTATCACAGGAGAGAACATCAAGGCTGGCGATACACTTATAGGTATAGCTTCTTCAGGAGTTCATAGTAATGGATTCTCACTCGTTAGAAGCGTATTTGAGATGACTAAGGAATCTCTGGATACATATTATGATGAACTTGGAAAGACTCTAGGTGAGGCGCTTATCGAGCCTACAAGAATATATGTTAAGGGACTTAAGGCAGTAAAAAATGCTGGAGTAACTATTAAGGGCTGCAGTCACATAACAGGCGGTGGTTTCTATGAGAATATTCCTCGTATGCTTCCTGATGGAGTTGGAGTAAAGGTTAATAAATCATCTTACGAAGTGCCAGCTATATTCAAGCTTCTCGCAGAGAAGGGGGATATTGATGAACATATGATGTATAACACATTTAATATGGGAGTTGGTATGGTGCTGGCAGTTGATCCAGCCGATGCTGAAAAGACTATCGAAGCCCTTGCAAGCACAGGGGACAAAGCCTTCGTACTTGGCGAAGTAGTAAGCGGCAACAAAGAAGTTGAGATAAACTAGGCCAGTGGGGACAGTCCCCGTGACAACTTTTGTGAACTATTTGTGAAAATGTAGAATGGAGATATTATATGAGAGTTCTGGTTCTTGTATCAGGCGGAGGTACTAACCTTCAGGCAATTATTGATGGAGTTGCAAATGGCTCCATAACAAATACAGAAATAGTTGGAGTCCTGAGTAATAATTACGGAGTATATTCTCTGGAAAGAGCTGAGAAAGCAGGGATAAAAAATGAAGTTATAGCACCTAAGGATTTCCCTGATAGGTCTTCATTTAATAAGGCATTTCTCACTAAGCTGGATGCGTATAAGCCAGACCTTATAGTACTGGCGGGCTTCCTTGTGGTTATACCGGAAATCGTTATTGAAAAGTATGAAGGCAGGATAATAAATATCCATCCTTCACTCATCCCTTCCTTCTGCGGAAAAGGATACTATGGACTTAAGGTTCATGAGGCTGCTCTTGAGAGAGGAGTTAAGGTGTCTGGGGCAACAGTACACTTCGTGGATGCTGGAACTGATACTGGTCCGATAATCCTTCAGAAGGCCGTATATGTTGAAGCTGGCGACACTCCGGAGACGCTGCAACGTCGCATCATGGAAGAGGCGGAGTGGAAGATTCTTCCACAGGCAATTAATATGATAGCCAATGGCGAAGTGACCTATACTCAGCCATCTGATATGAGAAACTAGTCGAAACTGAAATATAGTTTAAATGAATTGTTTACCCGGTAACAGCAAATAGTTGTTGAATGGAGTAAATACAGAAAGGAAACAGAAAATGAAAATCATGATCGTAGGCGGCGGTGGCCGTGAGCATGCAATAGCCTGGGCCGTAGCTAAGAGCCCAAAATGTGACAAACTATACGCAGCACCAGGAAATGCCGGAATAGCAGAACTGGCAGAATGCGTTAATATATCAGTTATGGATGCACCTGCTCTTGTAGCATTTGCAAAGGAAAAGGACGTAGATTTCGTTATAGTTGCACCTGATGATCCACTGGCAGCAGGCGTTGCTGATGCATTCCTGGATGCTGGAATCAAGACTTTTGGACCACGTAAGAATGCAGCAATCATCGAAGCTTCCAAGGCCTTCTCTAAGGACCTTATGAAGAAGTACAACATTCCTTCTGCAGCATATGAGACCTTTGAGGATGCTGATGAGGCTATTAGGTATCTCGAGTCCCAGAAAGCTCCATATGTACTTAAGGCAGATGGACTTGCTCTTGGAAAGGGTGTTCTTATATGTCAGACACTCGAGGAGGCCAAGGCAGGAATCCAGGAGATCATGGTAGATAAAAAGTTTGGCGAGGCAGGAAACAAGGTTGTCATCGAAGAGTTCATGACAGGCCGTGAGGTTTCAGTTCTTTGCTTCTCAGATGGTAAGACTATTCTTCCTATGACATCGGCACAGGATCATAAGCGCGCAGGCGATGGAGATACAGGTCTTAACACAGGCGGTATGGGTACATTTTCGCCTAGCCCATTCTACACTGATGAAGTAGCTAAGTTCTGTGAAGAAAATGTATATCAGAGAACTATTGATGCTATGGCTTCTGAGGGTAGAGAATTCAAGGGAGTTCTTTTCTGTGGTCTTATGCTTACAGAAAAGGGACCTCGAGTGTTGGAGTTCAATGCTCGTTTTGGTGATCCAGAGGCTCAGGTTGTTATTCCTAGACTTAAGAATGATATAGTTGAAGTTATGGAAGCATGTGTTGATGGCACACTTGATCAGATAGATCTTCAGTTCGAGGATAATGCGGCGGTATGTGTAATGCTTGCATCTGACGGATACCCGGTTTCTTATGAGAAGGGATACGAGATCAGAGGACTTGAGAACTTCAAGAATAAGGATGGTTACTATGTATTCCATTCCGGAACTAAGTTCGATGATGGAAAGGTTGTTACAAACGGTGGTAGAGTAATCGGCGTGACAGCTATAGGAAGTGATCTGGTAGAAGCAAGAGCAAATGCTTATAAGGCAACCGAACTAATTGATTTTGATAATAAATATATGAGACATGATATAGGTAAAGCGATAGATGAGAGATAAACTGCCTTTTTCAGAAACTGCAGAACTTGTGCTGGAAGGCGCAAAGGATCTTGCAGAGAGACTGAATAATGATTATGTAGATGTCAGACATATTATTATTTCCCTTTATACAACACATAAGGGTCTGGCATATAGAGTCATGCTTAAAAATGGAATAAGAGGCGAAGAAATACATTATATAGTAGATGGACTGGCTAGTGAATCTAATGCGATAGGGCATCAGACCACTACCGGTCAGTTTACCGATAGAACTAAGAGCATTTTGGAAGGAGCCTCTGAGGACGCAAAGCGTCTCGGGGCTAAGGAAATCGGCACAGAGCATATAGTTATGAGTATAGTTCGTGACCGTAATCCTGACCTGAATGCTCTTTTTAAGAGTAAAAAACTCAACCCATATTCGGTATGTCAGGAAATGCTTCTGGCGTCAGGACTCTCTGTTGAGGATAGTAAGGCTTATATAAAAGAGTACATCCATGAATCCGGTTCAATGAAGAAATCCAGCAAGAAGAAGTCGGTTCTGGAGAAGTATTCCAGGGATATGACACAGGAGGCTAAGCTCGGAAAGCTGGATCCGGTAATTGGAAGATATGATGAGATAGTCAGGGTTATGCAGATTCTTGGAAGAAGAAGTAAGAATAATGCGTGCCTCGTGGGAGAGCCTGGAGTTGGAAAGACTGCCATAGTTGAAGGTATAGCTCAGCTGATAGCCCGAGGAGATGTTCCTGAAAACCTTAAGGATAAAAGGATAATGAGTCTGGATCT
>CAMKQB010000028.1 GCA_946414825.1 uncultured Lachnospiraceae bacterium | reverse complement strand
TGTAAGAGGAAAAGAGGTCTCGCTATGAGGATAAAAGGATTAATAAAACAATTTACAGCTGGCCTTATGATAGCATCAATGTTATTAACTATTATGCCTTCCAGAGCTGTAAATGCTGAAGAATTAGATATTAATAATGGAGAGAACATAGTTAAAGCTGATCCTATTCTGGCAACAGCATCAGATGGAACTGCTGAAGAGGAGAGGTATTCAGTAACCCCAAATACTCAGGCTCCTACTTTTGAGAGTTTCAAAGGAATTAATGAGTGGAAAGACAGAGCTTCTTATACTGCTCCTGCTAATACCTATGTTCTTACTGTAGCAACCGGTGTATCGAAAGGTAGCACCGTGCTTTATTATTGTGTAAATTATAAAGATAGCTCCAGTGTCTCTCATAAACAGTTTATTTTCCCGAATCTTGATGCTAGTAATAGAAGTAAGTCACTCCTTAAATACTATGCGGGTAAGGATAAAAAGGCTGGAAATGGTAATATAGAGCAGACATTTGGACAAAAACTTGCTTCCTCTATGAACTATTCTGATAATCCTGCTGCTCAGGCTCCTCTTTCATCATATAGCGTAGATAATTATGCTTTTATAACTCAGGAAGATATTAATGTAGTTGATAGTATAGAAGTATACCTGGAGAGAGGTGCGTGGACTACTCAGGGTATGGCTATATATAAAGTAGATAAATATAAGGGCTACGAAGAATATGGTGTTATTTCAGGACAGCAGTTCCTTGATTTTGAGGGATATCTGGTAGCTGATACTGCAAAAAAGAATAAAACTGACCAGCTTTCACTTTCTACAGGTGGAGTTGATAAGGTATTTAATATTGGAAAATCTTATAATAAAGCTACTATAAAGAACTATCCTAAAAATTCTGTAAAAAAGGGATTTGCGGTTACAGACTCCATGTATACTTTCAGAATGGACTTTGCTGATACTGAAGACGGTGGTCTTGAAAGCTTTATGAATAAAAACAAAGCCAAGATGAGTGGAGACTTCGGTATAACTGAGGATATAGCTATAGAATTCCAGTACCTTGATACTCATGGCTGGAATAGAAAGGTTGTTCTTCCTGTTCTGCTTAGTGGTTATGGTGAAGCTATGAAGGCTAATCCTGATGAAGTTATATTTGGATATGGACTTCGTGGAGATACAATAGCATTTCAGGGGCTTCTTCCAGAATATGAATCTACAAATGGTGAAACCAAAATATATCTTGGTAACAAGGCGAGATCTGAACTAAGTTCCTATGGTGTAAAACAGGCTTCTCTTACTTCGAGACAGTCTGCCAATCTGAATACTACTGATGCGGACAATATAGGTCTTTCCGGAATCTCTCTATATAAGGGGGGATGTATGGCTTATGTTCCTGACGGTGTAGATAATAAAGGTAATACTGTCGAGGGTGCTACTATGAACTATGTGTTCGAGAATAAAGACCCTATGTCTTACTATACTCTTATGGCTGAAAGAGGAAGAGACATCAAACCAGGCGGTACTGACAAGATAACCTTTAAACCATACACGGCGAATTCCCCTATACTGGCAACTCAGGCTGCATCAAATAAGTATCTGATTACTATAGATACTAGTGATACTGAGCTTGCTGCTACGAATGATGATGTTACGCTCAGATTCCATTATGTAACCTATGATAGTGACGATGATATAAAAACACCACTCTATCATATCCAGCCTGAAGCATCAAAATTCCTGGCTAAATGGCCGACAGTAGATGATAAGGATTTCCTTACAGAATCTGGTCTGGTTAGTGGTGGTAGAGTATCATTTGTCATTCAGGCGGATGATGTAAGAGATTTTACCGGAGTTGAAATAAGTATAGCAGGTGAAGATGAATGGATTATTGATAATCTGACCATTGCATATCTGCAGTCAGCGGATAAGAGATATGCATATATGGTACCTACAGAGGTAGCAGGAGTAAAGAGTGATTATTGGGTTGAGAGAGCTACTGTTTCATCACAGATGTTCAGCTTAAGAGACTTCGACCCACTTATATATGATGAAAATGGTAATGTGGTTACATCTACAGGTGAAACTATTAAGGAACTGGTTGTAGATGAAAACGGCGAACCTATCCTGGATGATCAGGGTAACTACATGTACAAGGATGTAGAAGGTTTCACTTCAAAGGGCAGCTACGCTGGTCAGTTCATTAAGGGAAATGAAACCTATACCATGTCCTTTAATACAGGTACTGAAATGGATATCAGAAAAAAGAGCTATACAGATGTCCGTTATAGTATGACATACGATGAAACAGGTGTAAACTGGGGCTTCTTCAAGAAAAGAAAGACCTATGAAGTCGGCGTGAAGGTTGCTGCAGATGATTCTTCAGATACAGGAAATGGAAATGCAGGTTCTAAAAACCATTTCTACTTCCAGCTGATATTCGAAAATGGTAAGAGTGGATATGTTCTAGCCAACCAGCAGATTACCAGTGATGGATTTAGATCTGATACAACAGAAACGTTTACTATATCAACCAATCAGGATTATGGTGAACTCCAGAAGATAAGGATTATTCCGGAGGATGTATCTTCAGATTCAACTCCGTATGATAAGCTGAATATAGAAAGAATAGATGTTACCGAAAATACAAATGGTGGTAGTTATCTGACATATCTCTTTGATAATGTAGGTTGGATAGAGATTGACTATCATGATGAAGGTGAAGAAACTTCATTACGTAGTCGTAAAGCCAGATCACAAGAAGAACTATCTCATGTATTCGAGGTAGCCCAGAAGGAAAGCAGAGTCAAGATTCTTTGTGAAGTTCCATATTTGGCCTGGGATGGAGACTACGGTCCATTTGAAGGATCTATAAATGCAACGGTACATTATACACATGCTTCAAATGGTAAAGCGGATGATATTTCATTTGACGTAGTTAAGGCAATGGCTGACTACATGGGTATATCAGCTATATCAGTTGAAGGAAAGACCAATCCTGAGGATAATGTTGTATCTATAGATGGTGCTGGTTTCAGAACAAATACCAAGTATATGATGCGACCATATCACACTGATAGATTCATGCTTCCGGCTATTGCGGATCTTGGTTCTATAGATAGTATAGAGTTTACATGTACTAATGTTGGTACTGTTTCTTCACAGTGGGTTATCGGAAATGTCAGCCTGTCACAGGTTTATGAAGATGGTCCTATTCAAAGAAATGCAAATGACGAGCTTTGCAGAAATATGACTGTAAAGAAGCTCTGTACTAAAGATAATGAAACTACTGAATATGCAGTACTTCCTGTTGGTAACCCTGTAACACTTAAGCCTATTACATTTACCAACAAGATAGAGTGGAAGACTGAAACCTGGGCTACTCCGGTTACCAGACTTCCAAAATCAAAGGATGATAAGGTTAACGTATATGTCTATCCTACACCAGGTTCAAAGAATGATTCCAATGCCAGTGTAGATTTGCGTATGTTTAAGTATTTCGTACCTTACTCAGATTATCGTTGGGTTTCACAGTATAACCTGCAATCTATAAATGACGGTAGAGGAATACCAGTACATTACGCAAAGGGTGTATCCGTAGCAGACTTTGTAAGTCCAAGTGAAATGACCATTAAGTGTATTAATAAGAACTATACCTTTGATCATGCCATAGTACAGCATGTCCGGGATAATACTGTAATTGATACATTTACATATACTTTATGGAATGCAAGTGCTCAAAGTGGACTTATGGCTGAACCTATTGTGGATCCGTCATATATAGACCATGTAGAAACCAGATTTGCACTAAGCTTCGGACCGGGTACACCAGAACAGAATCTGGTACCTGAGGGACGTGATGTTGCTATATCACTGACCTATACATCAACTTTGGATGATGGAAAGCAGGAATATCAGACACCTTACTTCTATCTTACTGACTATGATATTACCAAGATACAGGAAGGTACTTTTGCTGATATTACACTGAAGATTCCATTTATTAAAGAAATAGTAAATTATAATATAGCTGGATATGGTGGACTTGAAGCTAATGTAAGAGGCGCTGTTGCAGAGGTTTATCAGATAGATAAACAGGAAATAGATCCTGCTACAGGACAGATGGTAACTCAGAAACATACAAAGAGAAGCTATAGCTCATTCCCTGATAGATATGCACTTACAGACAGACTATCAAAGCATGATAGAAAATCTGATAAGAATGTGGGCGAGAATGCACTTATGCCTATAGCTATGACATTCACTACATCAGAGGCTGTATCTACAGGAGAGAGTGGTACAAACTCATCAGTATGTATGATAATTACCTATCGTGATGATGCAGGAGTTCTAAAAACAGAAAAATTCATGGATATATCTAAGTATATTCAGGATGAGGAAAAAACATTTGAAACGGATAAGGAGAAGACGGTTAAGTTCTTCCTGCCGGAGCTAAATAGTAATATGCAGCTACTATCGGCAAAGATACTACCGTACAATCCTATAGAAATGCCTGAGGACTCCACAGAAGAGGCGCCGGATGTTACGGTACTTGAGGATGATCAGGTTAAGGATACTAATAATCTCGATGCCAGAATTTTGCAGAGTCTGGATGCCAGCTGGTCTATAGCCAAGCTGTACTGTGAACTGGGATTTGATCGCGATTCAACAGTTTCAAGAGATGTAAATAAACAATTCCTTGGACTGGAAAATGGTGGTGTTATCAGACTAAGCAATATTACAGTAAAGCTTTCTGCCGGTCTGACAGACGTAGGAAATCTGACATTTGAAAATAACCTTACTAATGTAGTAGGAAAGAGTAATGACGTAGTAAGTGGTATTGTAACTATAGTGGGTTCAAGTACAGGCTTCGATGTTAAGGCTCAGGAAATGATTGGAGAAGCTGGATCAGATGTAACGGCTAATACAGTCAAAATAGATACAGCTAAGAATTCGTTTACCTTCACTGCTCCGGTTAATGAAACCGGCGAACCTATCATCTACAAGATACAGGTTATCCCAAGAGACGCCGAAGACCTTAAGTATACAATTATGCTTACCGTCAAGAGTGATCCGAAGAAGGAAGAACCTAAAGATGCTTCGCCTGGAGATGCTACAAGCGATTAATATACACTTTCATTAGTTTTTATGCCATAGTATATGGTATAAAACACACTAAGATTTTCAAGATTTATAGTCGCTCGTTTCAGTTTATAATGCCGCTCGGCTTTAACTCGTAAAAATGCCTCTTATAAGATAAGGAGGGCATTTTTACTCAGACAAGACCGCTCGCGGCTTATAAATAATGAAACTCGCTCCTTAAATCTTTTGAAAATCCCGTTATCGTTTTTACCATATACTATGGATAAAAACTAAGCGGAGGTTTATAGCATCGTTCAAGATGTAATAATATATAAATATAGACTAACAAAAAGACATAATAATCGTTACATAAGGAGTAACTTAAATTGCTAACTAAGAAAAGCAAGAACAACCCCATGTTAATGGAAGCTCGCAAGGTTCTCCTCAATCAGGTTATGCTCGATACAGATGGACATTTTGTTGTAACAGATGAAATGAGATTTCCTCTCTGGGGAGCTGCTGATGGAGAGAGCAAACTGAGGTTCTGGGGCGTGAGTTCGAGGGCCTATGATTATTCCTCGGACCTAAGTAATACTAAAACTATATATAAAGTCGAAAATCTGATGGGAACCATAGGTCGACTGATAAATATGAAGAGTGTAGCGGGTGCTGCAGCGTGCCTGGTGAAGTCATACATATTTTATCCAGTAGTTCTCGTGTTCTATGAATCTGATGATGGAAAACTGACACTATCGGCTTTTTCAGCTAGAAGTCTTACATCCCCACTGGGAGTAAGACTTGCTGTGCTTAAATTCGATAAGGCTGTCGATGGGCTTGCCAGCAGAATTGGAGCCAAGAGAGATCTGACTACCAGACTGGATGAGTTTAGAAACAGACCTAAAGGCAAGAAAATTCCACGTGCTTCCAGGAAAAAGAAAGAAGAAGCTGTAGAAGATTTCTTTTCAGATGGTTTTGATAATGGCAGTGAACCTGATCCGGATGACTTTATAAACGATTCAAAGGATGATGTTAAACTAACATTTACTGAGAAGAGGTTGGCTAGAAAAGCCCAAAAGGAAAGGTTACGTAGAGAAGCTGCAGAAGCCGAAGCTGCGGCCAAGGAAAATGATGAAGATGTAGAGTATACATTGGATGATATAGCAAATATGGACTGGTCAATTGATCAGTTTGATGATGAAGATTAATAAATGGGAGAAGGTTTCTATGGATGAACTAGAGTACAAAATCAGCGAAGATGGAAAATCTATCACTATTGATGCTGTTGACGCGGCTATGGATCCAGTTGAGGATTTCATTATGAGTAAACTGGAAGCATTAGGCTGTGATAGAAAGCCTATGTTTCAGATAAGACTGGCTGTAGAGGAGATTTTCGTAAATATAATTTCCTATGCCTATAATCCGGATATCGGAAAGGCTGAGGTAAGGTGCGAGGTTAGTGAGGACCCACTGGCTGTTATTATACAGTTTATGGATTCCGGCAAACCATTTGATCCATTAGCTCAGGCTGAAGCAGACACTTCAGGCGAAATGTTTATGGAAAAAGCAGGTGGTTTTGGTATTCACCTGGTGAAAAATACCATGGATTCCGTGGAATATGAATATAAGGATGGAAAAAACATCCTGAGTATCAAGAAAAATCTTTAGTAAATGATAATTAGTTGCCGGCGAGGTATGTCCCTCGCTCGACAACTTTTCTTTGATTATAGACAGATTTAAGGTAAGGCGTGATATGGAGAATATTTTGGAGACAACTAAGAAAAGTCATAAGCGCAGCTTTAGCTTTTTAACATTTATGGTAGGCTTTATGGTACTTATTCTGGTGCTGTTTGCTATAGCGGTTATCATTATAGGCTACTTCGCTTTTACACAGTCTTTTACAAATGAATATACAGACTATGTATATAGGATTGCTAGTTCTGGTGCGAAAGAAGTGGATGGTGACTATATAGATACGTATCTCGAACATACTTCTGATGAGATGTATGAGATATACGATAACATAGGCTCTAAAACGGATAAAGAGGATTTAACTGAAGAGGAATATATGGCCTATACATATGTTACTACTGAGGATAACCTGAGTCAGCTGTGCAATAATATGAATATGGCAGTTGTTTATGTCATTAGACCATCGGAAGATTATCAGCAGTATACATCCATATTTAATTGTCTCAATGCAAATAGCAAGTTTGATAAATGGGAGCTGGGTCATGTCACAGATTCTTCAAATGACTATATAACAGCTTATAAAAAAATACTGAAGGGTAATTCAGAAGGAGAAACCATCGAGAGAATCAACAATCTGGGGGCGGGCGAACCACATATAACAGCCCTGGTTCCTGTAAAAGATTCAGAAGGAAATGTAACTGCAATCATATGTGCTCAGAGAAACCTGGGCGATTTGAACCTGGTACGTAAGAACTTTATTCAGGGAGTTGGTGCCCTAGCGGTTATACTTGTTATTTTGGTTATTATTCTGTCTACCAGATTCTTAAAGAGAGATCTGATAGATCCTATAACTATTATTTCTATGGAGTCTGATAGATTTGCCAAGGAGAAGACCAGAGTAGAGGATGGTACGCTGTCACATAGCATATGCAAGGTAAATGAAGTAAATAATCTGGCTCATTCCATAGATCAGATGGAAAAGGATACTGTACAGTATATAGAGGATATTACTGTATTTACAGGTGAGAAGGAAAGGCTGGGAGCAGAACTTGATTTGGCTTCAAATATACAGATAGGTATGCTTCCAACTGTGGAACAGATGCTTTCAGAGAAGAAGGGGTATTCTATATACGCTTCAACCACTCCTGCCAGAGAAGTAGGAGGCGATTTCTTTGATTTCTATATGATGGATGATACACATCTGGTAATACTGATAGCAGATGTATCTGACAAGGGAGTTGGTGCTGCATTTTTTATGGCTATTGCAAAAACTCTTATCAGAGCGCGTGCAGGAATGGGTGGCAGCGCTACTGAAATTATCACATACGTAGACAAGATGATATCAGAAAGAAATAGCGAGGGAATGTTCGTTACTGTATGGATGGCTATCATAGACCTATCTACAGGTCATGTGGATGTATGTAATGCTGGACATGATTATCCGGCTATAATGTTTGGCTCTGATGATTATATTATCCAGAAGGGAACCCGCCATGGTCCACCTGTAGGCTTTATCCCAGGTGCCAGGTTTATTCAGTCCGAGTTTGAAATAGCTCCTGGTGACAGGATTTTCCTTTATACTGACGGACTAAATGAAGCTAAAAGGTCAGACGGAGAGAGATTTGGTCTGGATAGAATGGTTACAGTTCTTAATGCACATAAAGAAGAAAGCAATGAGAGAATTATAGCTAATATGAAGGATGCCGTAAGACTCTTTGTTGGATCTGAACCACAGTTTGATGATATGACCATGCTTAGTTTTACTTTTGAAGAAAAAATATAGGGATTTGTTACGCTTTTGTTGCGCATTGAGTGTTAATATATGTGTTATAAGCAAAAAATGACAGTATTTGTATAGATAAAAGCAACAAAAATATGGAGAGGTGAGAGATATGCCTAAATTATGGTTTGGAAAACAGGTAACAGATGAAGAATATAATAATATGCTTCAGCTTAGAAATAAAATCCTTAATGATATGAAGAAAGCTATAGAAGCCGCTAATCAGGCTGAGCAGAATCCTTATGTCCAGAATGGGCAGGAGGTTAAGCAGGCGGCTCTGACTAATTCGCTGAATCTTATCTTTGAGCAGATTAAGCAGAACCCTGATGTATGTCCTGAGATAGAACCAAAATGGCTGGAAAGATCTAAAGGTAATGCAAAGCTCCTAAAACAAAGTTATACAGACTTTTCAACTAAGTTTTTAAATAATAAAATAAAGGAGCTTGAGGACCGTAACAAGGTAGGTTTTGATGCAGAATATAATAATCCTGCTAATGTTAATCAAAATGAAGCAGAAAATGAACAGAATATTGTAAATCCTTTTGAGGGAATGAATGATGATCCAAATGCAGATCCTTATAAGGCTGCTGAGGAAGCTTATAATAATATGTCCCCAATCGATAAGGCAAAACAAAAACTTGAGAATATAGAGAGATTAAACAATCTCTCTAATCCAGCGGTTCAGGATGATAATCAAAAAGCGTTGGATGAAACAATTATTAATGAATCAGCTGAACTCCTTAATATTATAAGTGAAAATCCAGAGGTCAGGAATCTATTTGGAGGTGATGCTCAGGAAGTACTAAGTGATATGCTTACTGAAAGAGACTCCAAAGAGGGGATGGCTGATTTTATACAATATGCCAAGGGCAAGCTGGGCATGCCAGTTGCTCAGAATGCAAATCCTCAAAATGATAATCAGGATAATAATGCCGGTAATAATGATGAGAACCTTCCTACTGATGCAGTTGAAGGACATGAAAAAGCTATAGAATTACTAACCAGACTTAATGAGGAGTCTGCAAGAACCTTTGACGAAGATGATGCAGAGGCTGAAAGTCTCTCCAATCAGCAGCTTGAAAAGGACATGGAGCAGTTCATTAGACTTGCTCAGGTCAACGAAGGTGTAGCAGGACATCTGGATGAAAATTTCGCTACTAAGCTTCGTTCAGATTTTAAGCAGAATCCTAGATTTACTATTAGAAACTTTATTCAGCAAAATGGTTATAAGTATACAGAAAATCTAGATCCGGCCCATCTGGAAGCACAAAATAATGCAAGAAGAAATAGTCAGAACCAGCCAGAAACTAATAATAATCAGATAAGTCAGCGGACTAAAGATGCAGTCAGCAGACTATACGATAAATATACAGATTATAGAATGTCAACATCTGAGGAAGATAAGTTACTTAATAGTCTTGATGCGGATGATGCTAAGGATAACCTGTTTAATGCCATTGAGGCTGATCCTGTACTTAGTAAGAGACTCAAAAAAGGTTGGAAGGAAAAAGTAACGGGAGATTATCAAAAACATGGTGTAGTTGCTCTCGGCGCTTTTTGCGAGACTATTATTGAAAAAACAGGAATGGATATTGAGGTTCGTTCATTTGAACGATTCCAATCAGATAAAGAGCTTAATTCAAATGTAGATAATCTAAGAAAAGAAGACAATAAATTCCTCAGAGATGAAGCTATGATGAGGCAGTATGAACAACTGCAGGCGGCTTATGCTATGGTTCAGAGTGAAAGAAAGAAGCTGGAGGAAGAGAGAAGAAAGCTTGAAAATGCTCAAAGAGCCATAAGAGAAGGAAGAAAGCAAACACCTGAGATCAAGAATAAAAAGGGCAAGAGGATGGAGTTTGCCGAAGATGTGCTTAACGATAAGACCTCTGAAAAACGTGGTTATAAGGCTACATTTATGGATGAAGAGAAGATTGTTAGTAATCAGGCAAGAGAAACTCGTCGTCTCAAATATCTGGTTAAAGAGCTTCATCCAAACCTAAAGAAGTCTAAGCAGTTCAAGAAGGCTATGACTGCCCTTGAAGATTTTAATGCATTTATGCAGCAGATAGATGGAAGAACCAGACTTACTCCTGAGGAGATGGAGATATATGACAGACTTTCCCTCAGAGTTTATAGATCTTCTAAAGAGTATGTGAAGCATAAGCAGGAACAGCATGATAAGAGATTTGAAAATGTCGATATTAATCCTGAAACCGGTAAGAAGTATGGAGAGGATGAATTTGACGATAGAAATGAGAAGGCTCTTATAAATGCTGTGGAAAAAGTAAATAACGATGTCCAGATTATGCGTCAGAATATGTTCCAGCATAATATTGATGAAATGGCTGAGGACATGAATAAGCAATGCGAAGCAGAAATGAAGAAGCTGGATGAGCAGAGAAAGGCTATGCAGGGGCATGGTGATCAGGATGATATTGGTCTGGAGGATAATATAGCTACAACTATTTACTTCACACATAGAATGGACCAGTTGAAGAAGGCGGGAGACCTTAAGTTGAAGCCGGGAGAGACACTTTCTATGGCGAAGGAAAGACTGAATAAATCTCTTATTCCAAAGCAAAGTGAACTTACGGAGATCAAGAAGTCGGCTGTCACCAAGAGTCTGGTGGCTAAGTGTAAGGAAGACCCTGACAGGGTACTTACAGATAAGGATATCAAAGATGCTATAAGTGGAGAGGCACTTAAGCAAAGCCAGCAGAATAAGAAGCTGCAAGAGATTCAGCAGAATATACATAAGCCAGGTCCTGCTAATGAACCTAGGAGACCTGATGCTCCAGGGCTTCATTAATATTTAAATGTATCATAAGTGCTATTTTTGAAAAGAAAAAAAGGGAGTTGAAGGTATGGGTGATAAAGACGAGAAGAGAACAGCGCTGGAAATGATTGATGATTCAATCAATACTGTTTCTGATAGATTATCAGAGCTCCAGTACAAACTGGACAGGGAAACAGATCCAGATGAATTAGCACATATAAAAAAGGAAATCAGTTATACTACTCAACAGCTAAATTATGTAAAAAGCTGCAAACTGGAGTATGAAGAACAACTTCAGAAGGCTGAGTCTGACGAGAAGAAAAAGCAGATAGAAAGCATAGTTAAAATGGCTCTGTTTGCAGGTGTTATTTTTGAGAATAATCGTATCAAGATGGAACGCGAAAAGGTTCTGGATAGAGATATGGATATAGTACACCAGGCTCAGTTTGAGCTTGCTGTAAAGAAGGTATTCGATACGACTGATTTTAGATATATAGATGAATCAATGGTTGACGATATTTTGGCAAACAAGACCTTTGAAGAAATGAGTGAAAAGGATCCCAACAGACTGGAAAGGGTTGAGAAGGATGTTAAGGCCGTCTATGAAAGGGCCATGACAAGAACTCTCAGTTATTATGGAATGGATGTAGAGGGTGACTTTAAAGAAACAGAAGAAAAGTTTCGTAATGTGATGAAGCAAAAGAATGGTTACGAGATAGTTGCTAAAAAGTTTGTAGAGAGAATGGCTCCACTACTGGAGAGTGCAGGAACTAAAGAGGATAAGGAATTCTTTGCAAAGTTCAAAAAGGATGTTGTGGAACTGGGGGCACAGATAAAACAGCTTCAGCTGGATTTTGTAGATGGTGAAAGTGATTTTATCAAGGGTAATGGATTTACCAAGGAACTTATAGATAAAGAAAATGATGTATTAAGCAGGCTGGATGACTACATTCAGAATAAGCTCCTTGTCAGAGCTAATGATGAAAAGGTTCTGAATAGTAAGGATAAGAAGGATGAGGACCTGCTCTCCATGTATCAGGTTGCTCTGGAGTTTATTGATCCTATTAAGGTTCAGAATAATAGAGATCTGGCATTAAATCAGAATAATGAACTACGTAAGCAGATGGAAATGTGGCAGGTTTATGAGAGGCTTAAGGGAGCATCATTAACTGAAAAACAGAAAAAGAATATAGCTGATGATGAGTTTAAGGCCTGGGCTAAGCTGGATAGAATGACCCGTATGGGAGCTGAAGCAGGTGGTATATATGAAGAGACTGCCAACTTTGCCATGCAGAGAGCACAGCAGGTTCTGATAATGGCCAAGAAGAAAAAGCAGGATTTACAGAACTTTACCCATCAAGATAAAGAACTGGTAAAAGAACATATAGCTGCACTGGTTCTTCATCAGATAATAGATGATGAGATGAAGAGCCCGGTAAATGCTGATAAGAGACATACTAATGATTACAATTCAGGCAGACCTAGTAATAAACAGGTGCATTTCAACACGAAGGTTCGAGACTTTGCTAAGTCTCCTGCATTTGAAGCTGCATATAATAAGTATATGAAGGGCAAAAACTTTACTACGGCATGTATAAAATTCCTGGCTAATGATACTGAAAAGGAAATGGCCAGAGAAATAAAGAAAGCTGAAGTTAAGGATCTTGTTAAAAGCAAATCTGCCAAGAAATAGGGAGGAATAGATTATGAAGGATTTTTTTGATGATGACTTTGTGTCAGGTAGTATAAATGATGATGAAGAAGAAATAGATGTCTATGAAGAGATAGAGAAAGAAAAAGAAAAACAAAAGAATCTGGCCATGAGTTATATCGATGATGCCAAAAAAGAGGAAGAAGAGAGACAGCAGGCTAAGGAAGAGGAAGAAGCTTATCAGAAGAAAGAGAAGGAAAAACAACCGGATGAGCCTAAGGATGATGAAATCCAGAGAGTCAATGCTCTGGAAGAAGAATTCCAGCTGGAAGCTGGTAATCCAAAGCTGAATAGATTCGATGTGGATAAGTATATCACATTTATCGTTGCAAATTCAGCGTATGAAAATGCTGAGAAAAGTGTAAGAGAAAAGATAGATATCTTATCTAAGAATATTGCAGCATATATGCTCCTCAGAGCTTCTAATACTGAGAAGTTCAGTGAATCTCTGATAAAGAAGAATGCTGAAAAGGTTAAGCAGACCTTTGATCTCTCCAATATGCATGAAGTTGAAATCGATAGAATGCTATCAGAACCGGATGAACTGGTTAAAGGTGTTAATTCACATCTGAGAGACCTTTATGGAAGACCTAAGGATTTAAAAGCATATGTAGATCAGATGAAGAAGTTGTCTGATTCTCTTATGTCTTCGGATAATAGAACAGCTGACTATAAGAATATGGTTAAATGTATCAAGGAAGTAAGTGAGCTGAATCCTAATGATGCTATGCTTTCAGAGGATGAGATTATTTCCAGAAATTATAAGGCCTTGGAAGCTGTGGAAAAGTATATGAAGGGCAAAAAGAGGGTTCGTAAAACAGATGCAGGTGTAGAGCATTTTGATAATGCACTGGATGCACTGTCAATAATGGTTGAACATAATCCTATGCTTGCAGATAAGGCTCAGTCTATAGTAGACAGGATTAATTATGTTCGTGGCGCTGAGGCAGAGAATCATAAGGATCATGTTGATCTGGCAAACTACGGTGCTGAGCGAGCTATTAAGGCTAAGGAGAAACGTATAGAAAAGTCTAAGGAAAAGAAGAGAGAACTGACTATGGATAAATCAAAGCTTATGCAGAAGGATATGATGCATCCTAGGATCTAGTTAACAGGAGATAAACAGGCGGCAAACTATTTGCCGCCTGTTTTTATAAGTTGCGCTTTTGTTGCTCTTTATATGATAGAATAAGCATGTTAGACGGAGTAGTTTGCGTTATAGCTTATTTTAATAAATAAATATAGGGAAGTGTGAAATTATGCCAAAAAATAGAAATATTATAATAACAGACAAGGATTTTTCAGAAATAGCAGCCGCTATAACTACCAGATATATAGGAGATGGAGTATTTATAGATCCTGAGAAGCTGGTTAAGGATATGAAGAAAAAGAACCCGGCTGATAGATATAAGAAGTTTTCAGAATTGATTTCAAAGTATCCTGGAGCCTGGGAGTATGTTGGGTTCTACAAATATGATGATAGACCGGAAGAAGAAGAAAACCAGAGATTCAGACAGATGGCTAATCAGATACTTCCTATAGAGCTTCGTAATTCAGGTGATCCTGCAGTTATTGAGCAGTATATAAAAGATAACCCTCAACTAAATGTCAAGGGTAAGGCTGTACTGATCCAGCGTCTTAATACGCTTGATAAAGTGGCTGAAAATGAGAAGAAGGTTGAATCTAGGATAAATGGTATAGATCCTTTTGCCAAAAGACCAAAGCTTGAGATTAAGAATAATGGTAATAGATTCGTTTTAAAAGTAGATATGCCTAAGTATCAGACCAGTGGCAATGGTTGCTGGTCCTGTGGAGGACAGATGCTTCTTCAGGGACGAGGCATTACTAATGTAACCCAGGAGGACATCAGAGCATATCGTCCTAATTATTCCCAGAATAAATTAAAAGGTGCTAAATTCCAGAAGAGTGCTACCATAGACCGTGCTTTTAATTCTGATAGTATGCAGAATGTAATGGATATGGGGGACTCTCTACTTGCTTTTGCTCCTGATACCATGCTTCGTACTCTTGATATTCTTAGATATACAGAAGCTGAAGGTGTTCTGGGACATAAGTTTACTCCGGAAGAGAGGGAGGCCTATAAGCTTAATGCAATTAATCTGGTTAAGAAAACCATACGTAAGACTATAACAGAAACCCAATCTCCTATAACCATGAGTGATGGTGGACATTATATCACTATTGTGGGTATGGATGGAGATAACATTGTATACAAGAATTCTTCCAGTGATACATTTAATAAGGAAGAACAGATGCCGCTTAGTTCACTTGTCAGCAGAATGCTTAATAGCAAGTACAAGATGCAGTTTGTTTGGATGGATGATATCAGACTGACTGAGAATCAGAAGACATTTTACAATGTTCCAAGTGGTACACTTGGACTAAATCCTGATGATACTCTGAAGATGCCACCAAATGTTATCCAGTATGATGCAAACTCAACCAGAGCAGAACAGGAGCAGAATGGCTTTAGAATGCGTCTGGTGGCAGGCAAGGAGACGTCTGAAACAGAAAGAATAGGTGCTAATCTTCTTGTGGACGGTGTAGTTAAGATAGAGCAGGCATATTTTCCTAAGACTGTAAATGCTGCTCGTCTGAAGGGTATGACAAAAGTCAGAAAAAAGGAAGAAGAGAAGAAGCTGCGTGATCAGTCTACTGAACTTCTGGGATATGACCCTATTACAGCTGCAAAGCCTAAAAAGGAGGTTAAGCATGAAGAGTCTCTGCGTATAGGACCTTCTCTTGAAACTGTAGATACAAAGAGAAAATATGCAGACGATGATTCCTTTGACAGAGATCCATTACGTAAAACCAGACTGGATGATAAGAATCAGAGATTCTATGAGAGAGCTCTTTTCGATGCAAATGAAAAGAAGATTCAGAAGGGTCAGCAGATTAATGAGAGATACATGACCGTAAGCAATAGTATCGGCAAAAATAACCCTTTCTATGTTCCGGATACTGATAATCAGGGGAAAGATTATATATGGGATAGAGAAGGCGCTGTTACAGCCTTCAGACTCGAGATGACATTTGATGCTATGATTCCTATACTTCGACTGCTAGGTAAGGATGAAAAGGCAGATGAATATGCAAAAAGATTTAATGCCCTTAGAGACAAGCTATATTCAGCAGAAAATGCCATTACTCCTGAAGAAGGTGAGGGATTAAGTGGCTGGAATGGAAAAGAAGTTGTCCTTCCAAATGGTCAGATCAAGATGACTCATTACTTTAAAAATCCTGAGGATATATATGAGGCAACAATGCTTCTCGAAAGCCTGAAGGATAGCGTAAGTATACAGAATGACCTGAAGCTGAAGAGACCAAGTGACAGAAATTATAGTCCATCCATTCTTTCAAGTACTATACAGAAGATAAAGATTATAGGTGACTATTCACATGGAAATATATTAAAGGCATGTGGTAAGACTCCTCATGTATATAAATCTGTAAAGCAGGCGGTGACTATACCAGATCTTCCTTTTGACCAGCTTAATAAAACATTTGGTTTTATGAATAACAGCGCTCTACAGTATTTTACATTTAATGATACTCTTTTTGAGTCTCTTACAAATGAATATGCAGAGCAGGATCTGAGTAATAATAATGCTATGCTTTTCCAGGCAAATGATATATATAAAGTATCCGAAAGCTTTAAAAGGACTGGAAAGATGGTTGTATCAACATATAACAATCTGGTCAAATCGGGGGCTACTAAGGGTACACCTGAGCTGGAGCCTTACTTCGGATATTTAAATGGTCAGTCAAGAGCGCTGGAAAACGGCTGGAGCCTTTCAGAAAAGGATATATTAGGCTTTGTTACTGCTGTGGATGCAGAGATATATGCATGTGAAAAATCTGGTCAGCAGATAAATGCTGAAATGAAGTCAGAGTTTGAACATCTCTTCAATAATGTTAGGAAACTAAAGGTTAATCAGTCGAAGCTTCTGGATAAGAAACAGATAGCTATAGCCTTATATTCCCTTGCTACTAAATATATAAATGAACCGGGCATGCAGTTTGTGAAAAATAACAAAGGCCTGCTTGATAATGTATGCAGTCAGTTTATTGATATCAGACTGTATGATTTTAGCGCGGCTAAAAATGTTAAGTTTCAGAAGAAAAATAACAAAATAGAGATTAAGACTGATGAGATAAAGGTCGATGAAATTAAGGTTGATGAGATCAAGACAGACGAGATAAAAGTTGATGAAATAAAGACCGATGAGAATAAACCAAGTGAAGAATCTATCAAGAATCTGGATGATGCTTTTAATTCTCTTATGATGAATGAACAGGATAATACCAATGATGAAGAGATAGATATGAATGATGAGGAACTTCTTAAAGAGTTTGAGGATAGTCTGAAGAAGCTTGATGATGAGTTCCCAAATCAGAATATTAATACGAATTCTAATACCGAGAATGAAAACAAAGCAAATAATAATGAGAATAAACCAAAAAATGAGCCTGAATACTATAGTATATTGGACCCTCGCTCACGTAAGTTAGATAGAGATTATAAGAATCTGGATCCAAATAAAAAATATGAGGGAGACCTGACATCCATACTAGAGCAGCCATCCAAGGAGGAGGTTCCAAAAGCTGATAAACAGGCTGATAATAAGAATCTTCCACTTTATAAAAAATATGCCGACTATGATGATGTCTTACATAATAGTATTGTGGATGATATAACCAAAGGTCTGACATTTCTTTCTGGGTCTGTTCAATTTGGTGAAGGTTCAGATATTTTTCTCCTGGATGATTTTCAGGAGTTAACATCATATACTGGAGATACAATGGTGAGTACATATGGACAACCTGGAGCATCAAGCTACGGCATGTATATAGTACCAGATCCTTTAAACTCTATGATCCAAAAGGTTGAAGATAAAGCAGCCTTCAACAGATATAAAATCAAGGCTCAAAAGCTGGTAAATGATATAGATGAAACTCTGGATTCCAGAGAAGAAATGGGAATGTATGGACATGATGAAACAGCTTTTCTAAAGTCATTATCAACAAGTATTATAAAAAGAGCGATAAAAGGTTACGGAAATCGTTATATAGCTTCCAAGACACCTCTTGGAGTTGGAGCAGAAGCTGCAACTGCGGTATTTAGGGCTGATTTAGATAATGGCTTTGATAAAAAGATTAAAAAGTGGAGACCTCTTTTCCCTGCATATGACCTTATGACAGAGTGCGAAAACCAGTTGAATACTTTGACGGACTACTGGGAATCAAAGAATAAAGGTCACATGAATGAGGAACTGGAAGCTTCATATAGAAATGCGCTATATGGACAAACTCTTAGAATGCAGGAGCTGTTAAATAGAGTAGAAAGAACTTTGGAAGATCCTATCCTACGTAAGGAAATAGTGAAGGATAGACTTACATCTGATGCTAATGATCCTATGCATTTACATCCAGCTTCGGCTCGTGGACTTCGAACAATTAATGCTTCTCTTGATGCATATAAGTTTGGATTGGAAAATGGATGGGCTATAGATGATATCGGAGTGCTTGCTACATTTAACCTTTTACGTATCAAATCAATATGTGAAGTTAAGTATAATACAAAGGCCAAGACAGATGATTTATCAATCCGTAAAGAGCCTAAGTATATAGATGATAATCACAAAGCTTTTCTGGAAGAAATGGATCAGTTTTATAATAAGCTTAAGAAAACAAAGCTTCAGTCTGCTGATGCCAGAAAGAAGATCCTGAATCAAATGGATAAAATGATGAAGGAGATGAAGGATAAAGGTTATATAACAGCTAGTGAGAAAAATTATTTCGATTTTGTTTATTATAATGCACGAAAGAGAGATAAATTAATAGAGGCAGGTACGGAAAAAGCTTACGAGACTCAAAATGTTAAGTCAAATATGTCTAAAGATTCAGAATTGGAATTATGCCTAAACGATTTTAATACTCGTAGAACGGATATGTATTTCAGCAAGGAGTCTAAAGAGCATAAAAACTTGAGACAGTCGGCTGAAAAGGTACATGCAACAAGAGTACTTCTCTATAAGGAAATACCTGATATGTATGTAAAGCTTCCACACTGCGTAAACTACTTTAATAGTCTGGAAGAAGCTATATATAATGCAAAGGTTTATCAAAAGGAGAAGAATGAACCGGGAACTACAGCTGGTAAGGACAGGCTGAATGGATCGGTCAAGATGGAAAAACTGTTTAGAGAAGAAAGAAACCAGGTTCTAGGTTTTGTCAGACGTACAGGATTATCTGCTAATACTGATTCTATAGAAGAGTTTAGAAAGAGTATAGCCTATGATGCATACGTGGGAGCATATAATAAGCTGCTCCGACTGGCCGAGATGCCTACAGCAAAGAATGATAGAGAAGGCTTTACTGATCTTGCGGCTGATATGATGCTATATAAGTTTGCTACATCTAAGAGTGAAGCAAATATTAGAGCCTTTAACAATATGGGTATAAATAATCTAAAGAATGAAATCAAAAAGAGCTCTGAGTTTAAAGCTTTGATGAAGGAGTACTTTAATAATAAAGAGATGACTCCTGCGCTGGTAGCTCAGCAGCTGGATGGAGATGGAGCGCTGCAAAGAATGCTTCATCTAAGTGAGAAGTTCAAACAGAGTAGTGTTAAACAGAATGAACGATCAAAGAAAATAGAAAAGAAAATGAGTAACAGGGTACAGCCGAATATTTAATACAGGAGGGAATTACAATGCCAGGATTTGATTTACAAAAGGAAAAAGAGATAGCCGAGAGATTCGTAGTAGACCAATTCAGTAAAGAGGATAAGCAGTGGTACTGGGATGAATGTGTACGTATACATAAAACCACAGGTTATCATCTTGATAGAAGAAAATCAGGAATAAGTGCGCTTAGAATGTATCTGATAGGTGAAAAGGGTTTCTCAGTTGATGAAGCTCTAAGTATTGAAGAAAACCTGTCACCTGATCAGATAAAAGATTACCTCAAAGAAATGTTTAATGCTTATGGAGACCCAACGAAGAGTAAGCAGGACAATATACAGAAGATGGGTGAGATACATAAAGCAGCTCTGGAAAAAATGATGAATTATCAGATTCCTCCATTTGATGAAGCAAACAGTGTGGAAGATCTAAGTGCTTATTTTAAAACCATGAGCAGATTATCACTTACGTATATCGATTTATCTCAGGATATGGAAGGGGTTCTGGACAAGACCACTGATTTTTCAACGAAGATAGCATATCTAAAGGGTGTTGGTGGACAGGAAAGCTACGAGGATAGTATGTTCAAGTTCTCAACCTTCGCTCAGGGTATGGCTGGTTTGTATAGCCATGTATTTGGTACTGGTAATAAGGCAAGTAAGGCCTTCGCTTTTGATAAACTAAAGGAATATTCAAAGCAAAATAAGGGAAAGAAAATAGGAGATCTGGATCCGGTGGAAAATCAGATGGTTCAGGTTGCATATTCTCATTTTATACTTCCTGAAAGTGTTGTACCTGATAATGACAATGGAGCCGAGTATGATGCTTTTCTAAATGGTCAGTCTCAGGACTATCCTAGAAAAGCTGAGTTTGATGACAAATGGAAAAACGCCGGGGAAGAAGCATTTGACACTATAAAAGAATATAATAAAGATACAGTAAGATTATTAAGTAAAAAAAATATTACTGCAAATTTAGCTGTTATTCCTGATATTCCGGAGGATGAAACGGATGTTCTTAAGCTGCCTGAAGAAACCAGAAATGCTATGGAAAAGGCCTATTATGAAATCATTGGAAACTTTTACAGAGGAAATACAAGTATTCATATAGCATCATTAGACTGTACTCCTTTTGATTTTATGATGATGTCAGATGGTAAATCAGTGGCTGAAAATGTAGGAGGTAAGTATAAGGACTTTCCAAAGGATTTAAAGAACTATGCTATGATTCTGGAGACTATGAAAATCCTTATTAAAGATCCTGATGGTCTGAACCTTGATTATGTAATAAAAGGACCAAATAAAATAGAAGCAATAAGTGGTGTGAAATTCAGAAAAGTTCCGGCTACTATTAGCATTTCAGATGAAGTGAATATGGAAAATGCCACGAAGTATTTAACCAAACCTAATGATGCATCTATACTTGACAAGTCTGGCGGAGATGCATGGGAAACGATAAATAATATTTTCCTAAATCAGAAAACCATATTAGATAGTTATAACATGGATGTTCTGGATAATGTATATGTTGGAGAACATACTATTAAAGAGATATTCGAAGAGAAGTATGCTGATAGTGTATATGCTCCAACAGAATCAGATATGGGAAATATATGTATGAAAATACTTATAGCTGAAAGCTATAATCCCCAAACTCCTATATTTATAACCATTCCTTCAGAGGATGAATTGGGATTTTTCCATAACAATGTTGTACCTTTATCCTTCTCTGGTAAAAATATGGTAGTGGGACAGAGAAGAACGGGAAATGAAGCTGATATTAAAAACACAGCAAATAATATATTGAAGAAGAGAAATGATGCAGCGATGAATTTTGATGCCGAAAGTGCAGATCTCCTTCGTAGAGCGTCTCAAAGTGTCGACAAAGCACCTAATTTGAATATATTCGCTGACAAGTTGTCTCATATAAAGAACTGTGCAGCTCTTCTGGATCCGGCTGCAAATGTTTACATGTTTAATGTAGCCGCAAAGATGGATGAGTTAAACCATGATAATAAACTGAATAATGATATGCGTCTGTATAGAATATATAGCAGAGCTGCTAAGCTTGCTTCTACTCCTGATCTTAGAAAGCACTATGAGGATCGGGCAGAAAAGATAAGAAATAGCTCTCCTATAGCAGACTATGAGAAGTATATTAATGGTTTGCAAATTGCGTTCGGAATAAAAAATGGAATGCGTGTTCAGGATGTTCCATTTGAATTAAATAGCTTCTTCAAGGAAAAAACAGGTCATATTATACCTGGAGCTTTCAATAATGGATCAGCCAAAGGCAATTCATCCTATAGACCGCTATCTATCGAACTGAATCTTACTGGGCTGGATAAGTATAACGCTTTAGATGATTTTATTAATGATGCTTTCGAGAATACTAAAAATATCTACCAGGGAGTTAATCCAAACAGGTACATCCTGGTTGGCGGTAGAGTCATGGAAGAAATACTTAAGAGTGAATTTGGTAATAAGTATAAAAATGACTCACAAGAAGCTAGGCATAGAAGAAGTGAAATAATTATGCAGGCTCTTAATTCCGGAGAACCTGTAGACTTTTTCGTGCTAAAAGATAGAAATGTAGAAGAGAGGCAGATATCGCCAGTTCCTATTCATATAGTAGCTCCAGGAGTTTCTTATAATAATATGAATCCTGAAAAACTGGCAAATCAGAAGGCTGCATATGAAAAAATACTGGGACCTATCAGGGAAGAAAATCCTAACTCTGTGGCAAACGAGACGGAAGAAGAATTAATCGAAAGAGAAAGAAAGCTGAATCTTAATGCTCAGAAGCATTTAAATGAGATACTTAGCTTAGAAGCTATGCCAACAAAAGCACTAAAAGGTACTTTGCTAGGTGCTAATCAGAGAACTGTCTTTGAGAGAGACATACCATCATTCCCTAAGAAAGTTGCAAATAAGCCAGGTGAAAATGGACCTATTAATTATGTTGTAATGCGTCTTGCTATGGAATCAATGAAGCTTCGTGAACAAGGTGAAGATGGCTATTCCATAGAAGATATATTTAGTATAGATAAGCTGGGAGAGGAAAAGAAGAGGCTTGCAGAAGAGTACAGGACTCTTGCTAAAAATGGAGATATTGCATCATATCACAAAACCTTAAATGACGGTGCTATGGCACTTAAGTCACTTCATGCTCTTGAAAATCCTTATAATGAGGCATTTGCCAGTCAGGAAGCTATGGAAAAGGCATTTCTGGGTAATAATCTGGGAGTATTCCAGGTTCTTAGTGATGCAAGAACTGAACTGGGGGCGGTACCTGAAACATCTCCAGAGCTTTTGACAGAGATAGATGACTATACTATATTTGCTAAGACTTTGGTTGATGTGAAGTCAGAAACCTATGCTTTTGCTACAGGTTCCGATCCGGAAAATCTTGCCAGCTACGAAGCTTATGAGGCAATGAAGTATAAGATTAAAGAAAAGCTGATAAAGAGCGAAGATCCTTTTAAGGGTCTTTCTGAGTTTGCAGCTAAGAATAAAGTATTAAATACTAATGCAGCGGTGCTTAGTGTTCCTGCAATCAGAGAACATATAGTTAGAAATAGAAATGATTTCACAGATAAACTGTCTACAGAAACGCTTTTTGACTGTTACTACATAGATCATGAAAAGCTTTCTGCTTTAGGTGAAAATATACAGCCGGGCAGAATAAAGGATAATGTCAGAAGAGTTACAGTAAGCGAGAAGAGAAGTCTTGAGAGAGAAAAGGAAATCACTTGGGAGTATGAGGCATTCCAGAAGCAGCTGGCAGCCACCAGAGATCTCAGAACTAAGATGTTTGTGACTAAAGAAATCGAGCCAAATCCGGAAGGCGCAGAGTCACCAGAGCTTGTATCTATGTATGACAAAATCTTCGGACCTGTCTTTGGCAGTTCTGCTGTAAAAGCATATCTGGATGCCCATCCTGACATGGATGAGTTTGACCTTATGCAGGTTGGAAATCTGAAGTTTAGAGACTATGTGCGTGATCTGGATACACCACTTAGTCTAAAGGCTTTGGCAGTACAGTTTGCTACAGATCCATCCAGCTTATTTGGATTCTATCCAGTAACCATTAATGCAACAAATGGAACTCCTGAGTTAGGAAAATTCCAGACTGCAATAGATCTTGCTGATAGAGAGCTCATCGTAACTCAGTGTCCGGAACTAAAGGATCTTAGTACATTTAAGGATAACTTCCTTATGAATAATAAAGGCTTTAATCTGGAATCACTAAGTGACGCAGAGTGGGAAAGCATGTATCTTAACCAGTTTAGTATAGCTGTTAAAACTGGTCTTGTTGCTAGTGAAGACATGATATCTTCAGAAGAGATTTTTAATGAAAGCGATAAGGATTTACCTATGACTGCTACGGCTAAGCTTTTGGAATCTGTGTATGGTGCTAAGCAGAAATTTGTTAAGGAATGGGCCGCTGGTGGTAATACTAGAGTGTATGATAAAGATACTTTCCTTAGTATCAATAAGCCTCTGGACTCTGGTAAATATACAAATAGTGAGTTTGCTACCATGGCATATTTTGCTTCCATGGATACATCGGTTATAACGGGAGATATAGTTCCTGGTGTTGGTGATGATTTAATGTCCAGAGAGGCAAAGATGCTGACATCCATAAATAACTGGACTACGGATTTCAGGGTACGTTCTGCTATTTCTCCTCGTGAACAAATAGGTAAAAAGTTTGGTATATCTGTAACTCCAGCCAGAGAGAAGACTGCAGAGTTAATTGCCGGAAATGATTTAGATGCTATGGCCACTACGCTTAGTAATGGTGTAAAGAATGCCCTAAAGGATATAGTAAAGAGAAGAGATTTTGCAGTTGGAATGGATATAAGTGTACATTCTTATATGTTGAAGTCCCTTAAAACAATACTTAATGCTAATCCTGAACTGGGTCAGGCCTTCGATAATAAATTGAATAATGACGAAAAGAAGCTTTTAAATAGTGTACTTCGAATGAACGATATTATGGAAGACTATGTTCATGCTGTAGGAAAGCTAAAGAGCGCAGATGAAAAACCACTTACTGAAGAGGATAAGGCAGAATGTCTTAAATCCATAGCAGTATACAATCATTTCAGCAAGTTATGGAGGGACAACTATGACATATTCGACTACAGTCCTGAAAATATGAGTAAGCTGCAGGAAATGGTTACAAACAAGACTTTGCACACTGCACAGAACAGACCTGACCTTGCTATAGTAGATGAGGGCAAATATCATGAGTATGTTTCTCAGAATCTAAAGCCTAGTGCAGGATTCATTGAAGATGTTCTGGATGAAAATGTAGTAAAGTATATCGAGGATAGCGTAGTAAATGATGAAAAATATATTCATAGCGTAATAAATGATACCTTTACCAAGTTCTTTAGTGCTAAAAGAAGTATAAAAGCAGAAAGAGTACGTGATGAGCATGGTGTCGTTAAATATGTTGTAGAACCAGAGGATGCTCTTAAAAATATGCATGATAAGACTGAGTCAGAATATATGATTAGTCAAATCAAGAAAATTATTGCAGCTAATCTTACAAGAGAGCAGATTGTAAATGCAGGTAAACGTTATAATGTCATTGCGGCAGAAAAAGGTGAAGAATGGAAACTGTTTGATGAATGTAGGAATCTTGTAACAAAGCATAAATTAAATGCTACTTCGGAAAAGGAATTCTTAATACAAAGGATGCTGTTTGATGATAACACTACAGGTGATATGCAGAAGGCCTTCTTTGATATGCTGCTTCAGGAACTTATTGCCTATCCAGATAAATTGTTACAGGTAAAAACAGACCTTCAGTCTATAAAAATGCCACATGAGATGAATCTCTCAGAACAGGTGGATTATCCTATAGGTAAAGAAGTAGATGAAAAGATCAGAGAATTTAGTCAGAGTGAATGGCTGGATGAGGATCAGAAGTCTGAGGTTATTGAGCTTCTTATTGATGTAAATAATAATCTGGCTGAAATAAAAAATGATGTTAAGACATTCATATTTACTCATGATAACAGAGATCATATAAGCACTATAGAGGATAGTCAGGCAATAGATTCTTTAGATAAATATAAAGATGGTAAGTATACAGATATGTATGATAATGTTAAGTATATTCATGAAACACAGTCATATGATTATTCTGTAGTTAAGCCGGAAAAAGCAGATGCTGTATCAGATATGCTAGAAGACGCACCTCCAATTAATCCTGATGTTAGGACTAGTGTAATTAACATTATCAAGAAAATGCAGGAATATGGCATTATAACTGGTAAATCTGATATAGAACAGGGTACAAAGATATATTCTTATCACAGAGTTGTGGATGCTAAAAAGAAACTTCAGGAAGCATTTAAAACAGGAAATATGGCTAAAATTAAAGAGGCAAACAGACTCTATAATATCGAAAGAGACCATATGAGAGAGATACATCAGATGGTAAGAGAAGCATTTCCGGATAAGACCTACGCACCGGGAAATGTAGATAGTGTCAGAGAAAGTTCTGTACCGGCTGAGTTTGTAGTGGATCTTGCAGTTGATAGTCGTGTTAATGGACTGTTCCAGTTAGGTGAATCAATGGCAAAGACTGGATCGACTCCGGAAGAGTATATAGATAATCCTGCTGCATGCTTTGATAAGTGGATTAAAAAGGTTTCGAAAGAAAAGGGATTTGATTCTATAACTAAAAAGAATGACAGTTTCCTTGGCGCATTTACCAAGCTTGTTAAAGCAGGTCTTGCTGAGTGGAAACCTACAGGATTCGAGAATAAAGCATTAGGAGGAGGTGCGGCTTATGTAGTCGGTAGACCACTAGATGCACTATATAGTCTGGAACCTGATAAACAAATGCGACTAAATCAGCGTTGTTATACTACTGTACTATCAACATATTATGATAAGTATATGCAGCGTGAAAGCCATGCTATGAAAGGTTTCCATTACTACGCTACTAATAGTAAGGAAGATATAGGCGAGACCTATGATACATTTAATAATAACATGAAGATCGCCTTTATCACCAATAATAAGCCAACTAGAAATGATCTGCCTATTCAGTTATATGCAGAAAATGGTGTCAGTGTTGGAACAATGAAGAATAATTACGACTTCTTCCTTACTGAACCTAATAAATATGAATCTATATTAGCTAATTATAATAATTCTCTAAAGGATGCAGCTACGGGAGATAATAGAGCAAAGCAACTGATAGAAGAGGCAATGTTCGACTATCTGATAGCTCATCCGGAGGATGTAAATAATAAGAATTATAAGAAGCTGGAAGAGGCTGCATTAAAAGCGGGAAAGAATCTTGGTATAAAAAGAACAGAAGGAGAAAAGACTCCTGCTGATAAGTACAAAACATGGCGTGAGGGCTTTGATAAGGAAATAGAGAAGCTGTCCAAGCCTGTGATAGAGCGCGATAAGGAAGTAAATAAGCAGATAGTAGAACTCCAGAAGGTGCTTATCAAAATGAATACAAGCAGAAAATTATATACTAAGGAAGAAAAGAAGCCATTTATTGAAAAGATAAATGCACTGGTTAAGGAACGTATGGAAGAGCTTAGAGAAGGTTATAAATATAAAGAAATAACCGAATCTTATGTCAAGAAGAGAGTGGCTCAGTTGAAAAAAATACAGGAAAGCTACACTAATCCGGTTACTAAGCTTCCTGGTTTCATGGCGAAAAATGGTAATCTATATGATAGAAAGGATGCTAAGCTTATAAGTGACAGAATTCTTGGAAATATATGGGAGGGACATCTGAAGGATAAGGATACATATGTAAATTGGCGACTTTCTCAGCCTGATATGGAAGGCTTTAAGAGAGACATGATGTCTGAAACAGACTGGGATGAAGCTTATAGAGCTGGCATACATAGTCAGGACATACCGTATCCAGTACTTGACGTATTTGCTGATCTACGTCCAGGAGATGCCAAGGAATTTGAGAAGCAGAGAGTAGCTGAAGCAGTTAAATCTGCGGATGAAACGTATCTGGAAAGTCTTGGTATTGAAAAAGAGGATGTAAATAAACAGAAGAAATTTGAAAATGTTGATAGCATAATTGATGGATATTTAGAAAGTCTTCCTGGTGAATTTTTGAGAGATGGACGTTTAGCTAAGTCTCAGCTGCCTGGACTTGGAACGATGTTGAAGTCTTTTATAACCCAGATTATTGCGTTTCCTGTGGCTTACGGAATTATTAAAAATAATGGCGGAAAAGTCACTATGAAAGGTGGAGCCCTGGGAATAGTTGATAAAATGCGTAATGATCCAAGCTATTTGAATACCGTAGACCCATATATTCAGAATATTTATGAAGAGTATAAGCAGTATGAGCACGAACCTGAAAAGCGAAAGGATATAGCTAATTATAACTCATATAAGGATTTGGTTAAGGATATAAAGAACCAGACCATCCTGCGTAAAACTATTCAGGCACAGAAGAATATATATATTCAGGAGCAGAATATCCAGAATGAGAACAATATCATTAATGAGAATAATATTAATAATGAGAATAATATTATTAATGAAAATAATATCATTAATGAGAATAATCTTCAGCAGGGTAAAAAAGTTGAGCAAGTTCAAAAGAAAGGAGTTGCTCCTGGTCGTAAATAATTATAAAAATAATAGTCCATATTTGTTGGACATCTGTTGGACAGGCTATGATATAGTCTAAACATCCTTGGTGGTTATTTTCTATATTTTGATAGAAAAATGTTTTATATGTGGGTGAGAGTTAAAACATTCAACCATCCGAAACAGATGTGACAGTGATACAGTTGTATCACTGTCATATTTGTATGTGGAATAATAGAAACATATTGACAATTGTATTAATAATAGAGAGGTTGATATGAA
>CAMKQB010000027.1 GCA_946414825.1 uncultured Lachnospiraceae bacterium | reverse complement strand
TAATCTTATATTTCTGTGCTTATACTTCTTATTTCTAATTAAGTATTCCTTAAATTTTGCGATTAATAGACTTGCTGTGTATGCTGATTATTTAGCTGATGTAAGGAAGATCCGCAGGAAGTACAATAAAATGCATAGAAGCTATTTATTGTATTACAGGTTGGACAATATATCAGCTGTCTTCTTGCCATTCTCTGAACTGAACGCTGAGGAACAGGATTCTGTGCCTGTTGTCCTTGATCAGCTCTAGGTATATAATCTGTTGCCTGTTGCTGTTGCGTGTAGTTCGTCTGTTGTTGCTGTCCAGCATAACCAGTTTGCTGTTGTGCGGCATATCCCGTCTGTTGTTGTCCGGCATAACCAGTACCCTGTTGCTGACCATACCCTGTTTGCTGAGCGGCGTATCCGGCGCCTGGTTGCGCTGTGTAGCCAGCACCTTGCTGTGCACCGGCGTAGCCAGCACCTTGTTGCTGAGCGGTGAATCCGGTGCTCTGTGGTTGCTGCTGTGACATTCCTGTTGGGGCTGCACCTTGTCCCTGTCCCTGCTGATATCTTGGTGGATAAGAATAGTTTCCGTATGAAGGAGCCTGATAACCACCATATGCCTGATAAGGATTTGATGCCGGGCCAACCCAGTATTGCCTATATTCAGGAGCTTCGTACATCTGCTGATCACCCTTACGAGCAAGTACAACTCTTACGATTGTTACAACATCCGCTGCAACAACGAATACCAGGAAGATACCGTACATAATAGGGTTTCCTGTGAATAGACAGAAGTCATAGAAGCCGTGAAGTGATATGGCGATTATGAAGCCGATGATCATATTCTTTCTACAACCAGACCTATCTCCATAAGATTTCAGATATTTAGCATTTCCATAATAGTATCCCATGAATACCGCACACATAGCATGTGCTGGTATGGCGAGAAGTCCTCTCTGAACTCCAAGTGATACAACATTAGTGTTCTCTGTAAACAGGTAGAGAACATTTTCTATAGCTGCAAATCCCATTGAACCAAAGAGACAATATACGATTCCGTCGAACTTATAGTTGAAGTTTTTATTTCTCCAGGTTGGAAGAAATGCTGCCATAAACTTTACGAATTCTTCGATTAATGCAACGCCGAACAGTGCGGTAATGAAATGATAGATAAATTCGTTAAGTCCACCAAAAATAGCATCAATAATGACTTTAGCTATCGCTTCGAGTATGACAGCAGGAATAGCTGATAAGATACCCAGACCGAAGACTCCAAGGAGAAGACCGATAGGCTCTCGCTCGTTACTGTCGGTTAGATAGATAAAAATCATAAGTGCAGCGGCAGGTATAACTGCCAATAAGATGATAAAAATAGTACTCATATAAACACCCTTTTCACTATAAAATATGCTCACAGTATAACATACTTTTTTATAATAAGAAAATACTTCCTTTTAAGTTAATAATATAGTATAAATTTAATTGTAGGATTAACATTACTTATAGGAAGAAATCCTTTAAATTAAGTGTTGGTGGAAGGTGTAAAATGTTGACTAAGGTGATTAATGAAGAGTTCTCTGTTCTTCATAGCTCCAAGGAGATTGCCAGACAGGGCAGGAAGGCGCTAATTATAACAGGACGTTTCTCGGCAAAGAGAAATGGCGCTTTGATGGAGCTTCAAAAAGTTCTTCAGGATACAGAAACAGAGTATGTTATATATGATAAGATCGAAGAGAATCCATCGGTGGAAACTATTATGGAGGCAAGAGATCTGGGAATCAGTAAGGGTGCTGATTTCTGTATAGGTCTGGGAGGTGGTTCTCCTATGGATGCGGCGAAGGCAGTTTCCATCCTGTTATTCCATTCAGACAGAGGTGCGGATTATCTATATGAGAAGCCAACAAATCTGGATATGGATGAGAATGGTAATACCCTCGCTTATCCGGTAATAGCGATTCCAACTACCTGTGGAACCGGATCAGAGGTGACGGGTGTTTCGGTTCTGACCAGACATGATCTTAAGACTAAGAAGAGTCTTCCTCATAGAGTCTATCCAGTTTTAGCTATTCTTGATCCAAGGTATTTGATGCATGCTCCATATGAAATACTTCGCAATACAGCCATAGATGCGATGGCACATTTCATAGAAAGCTACATTAATACAAATGCCACTGAGGAGATAAAGCAGAAGATACTAACGGGGCTAAAGCTTTGGAGCTCAGGAAAGGATGTAATAATTGGAGACCGGAAGGTCGGTTATTACAACTATCCGGATATGACAACTGAGGAAAAGGTTACAGAGCTGAAGATTCTGTCAGATATGCTTACGGCATCCATGCTGGCCGGTGAAGTGATTGCTGTTACAGGAACGTCACTTCCACATGCGCTTAGTTATAGACTGACATATCAGGCGGGGATAGCGCATGGTCCAGCTACGGGCATCTTCCAGCCGGGCTTTATGAGCTATGCAGATGAGAAAACCCAGAAGTCGCTTCTTAGGGCGATGGATTTTCGCGACTTAAACGAGTTCCGTGAGTTCCTGGGAAAAACCTGTGATATAAAGGGTATAAGTGATCTGGATTACAGTCTCATAATCGAGAACTCGATTAAGGATATCCTCTCTGATCCGGCGAGAATGGAGAAGGTTCCATATCCGGTGAATAGAGAAGTTCTGGAGAATATGGTTTCATAATTGACACATGGATTTTAAACCGATATTATAGAATTTAGATATAAGTAATTAGATACTAAATGTCTTCGGATTAGTCATGAAAGGAGATATAAAATATGGCATGTTTTTTGGTATCAGCAGCTGAGGCTGTAGTTGTAAAAGTTGCAGAGAAAGCACAGGAGAATGTTGAAAAGAAGACGGAAGATACATCTTCAGAGTCAAGAGTTCATGTTCCTTTTAGTAGAAAGCTGAAGTGGCTTTCATATATGCTTTGGGGAGGTGTTATCCTTCTTGCATTTGAGCATATTTGGCATGGAGAGGTTCAGCCATTTTTCCCATTCCTTACTGCAATGGAAAGTTCTGCCAGTACAGCGGAAATGCTTCACGAAATGGCAACAGTCGGTGTGGCTATGGCGCTTCTGATCACAGCTGTTTGGGGAGTTATATGTGTTATCTCCAGCGTTCTAGAGAAGAAGGCTTCAGAGGAAAAGGACGTTGTAGCAGAGTAAGGAAGAATCAGGGGGACTTATAATGACATTATTAATAACAGTTCTGGCGGCAATATATGTAACTGTTAAATGGTATACTCGTAAGGATGATACCATGCAGCTTGAGGTTCTATTATTCATGCTATGGGGAGCTTCCATAATGTGGTTGGTTGATGCCATCTTCGAATATGTAGAACTCAGAGCAGAGTATTTCAACCCGGCTCCAACAGATATGTTAAATGATGCGTTCCTTGGGGTATCAGTTGTTACCTTGGCGCTTATCGTTTGGCTGGTGCGACTTCTTATCAAGGATCCTAAGGGAACGGTTAGAGCGGCACTTAAGAAACAATCTAAATAAATATTAAATTTACGCTCATCTTCACATAGATGGGCGTATTTAATTGTAGAAAATTAAGCATTTTTTGGAGTAAATTTGTTAAAATGTTCCTAAAATGAAATTCTTATGAAAAAAGTGGTTGCAAAGATAAGTTTATTGTAATATACTAACGTGGTACTTCCGAAAGGGAAGTAATTCCTGGGCCGCTAGCTCATTTGGTAGAGCACCTGACTCTTAATCAGGGTGTGCGGGGTTCGAGCCCCCGGCGGCCCACTCCAGGAGGGCTGAGGACTTTGTGTAGGCAAGGTTTTTGGCCTTTTCTTTTTTTGCGTTTTAAGGTATAATTAGGCCATCTATTTTTAGGAGGTATTTATATGAATTGTCCAAATTGTGGAGCTCAGATTCCAGAGGGCGCTCTTTTCTGTGTATCATGTGGTACTCCTGTTCAGCAGGCGGCACCAGCACAGCCACAGCAGCCAGTACAACCACAGGCGCCAGTGCAGCCACAGGCACCGGTACAGCCACAGCAGCCAGTACAGCCACAGGCTCCAGTGCAGCCACAGCAGCCAGTACAGCAGGCGACACCTGTACAGCCACAGCCACAACCAGTACAGCCACAGGCATCATTTGGTCAGACATATCAGGCAAGTCCCGCAGCACCAGTTGCTTCAGGGGCAGGTATAAATGGTTTTATGAATTCAATGAAAGCAAATCCAGTTAAGTGGGTTGAAGTAGGTGGAATTTTCCTTATATTCCTTAGTGTATTTATCCCTTCATGGGTAGTTCTGAAGGTTCCATTCTTCAACATTAGCGAATCAGCATCTATTTGGGAAAGTGGTGCTTTCTGGGTATTAGTTGCACTTTCATTTATTGTTTTAACAGCAGCCCTAGTTCTTATATGGTTAGATGTTATTCCACCTCTTTCAGGTATAGTAGCAACTTATAAGAAGCTTCCATTTTCACAGTTCTATGTTCCAGCATATGTATTCATCTTCTGGGCACTGTATATGATCGTTAATGCAGCTTCTGTTAAAGGTGGAGAGTATGTTAAGCTTTACTTCGGAATTGGATTCTGGCTTTGCTTTATTGGAGTAATCCTTTCAATAATCCCTGGAATCATCATGTTGGTTCAGAAAAAACCATACTACGAGTAAGAGATTATAGAAAGAAACATTTATATATGATACAATGTCTCCGACGTAAATATGCGTCGGAGATTTTTTTAGAGAATGAAATTAACTGATTAAAGGATAATTTATTAAACGATATTTTGGATGCCTTATGTTTGAGAATGATACAATATGCGGAGTTGCAACTGGACTGGGTAAATCAGCCATCGGAATGATACGAGTTAGTGGCCCATCGGCCATCAGTATTTGCGATGGTATTTTTGTGGGCAAAAAGAAACTGTCAGAGATGGGTACATTTACGGCGGCCTATGGCAAGGTGGTGGACGGAGACAAGACTATCGATGAAGTGATAATGCTTGTTATGAAGGCTCCACATACATATACCACAGAGGACACTGTCGAGATAGATCTCCATGGGGGCTCCTATGTTGTTAGACGAGTTATGCAGTTGCTTATCGAGAAGGGCGTTCGCCCGGCAGAGCCCGGCGAGTTCACCAAGAGAGCATTTCTCGGTGGTAGAATAGATATGGTTGAAGCAGAGGCGGTAATGGACGTGATAAATGCCGAAACCGAAAGAAGTCTGGATACCTCTGTTAAACAATTGTCAGGTAAGCTGAGTAAGGAGATAAGCGAGCTTAGAGAAATAATCCTTCATAATACTGCTTATATTGAATCTGCACTGGACGATCCTGAGAATTATTCGTTAGACGGATTCAGTGAAGAACTGAGTAAAGAACTGGCTCAGGTTAAGCAGAGAATAGAGAGACTGCTTTCCACAGCGGACGAAGGCAGAATAATTAGAGAGGGAATAAGTACCGCAATAGTAGGAAGACCAAATGTTGGTAAGTCGTCACTTCTGAATCAACTGCTGGGCGAGGAAAGAGCTATAGTAACTGAGATAGAGGGAACGACAAGAGACACTCTTGAGGAATACGTTGATATAGGCGGAGTACTACTAAAGCTGATTGATACAGCAGGAATCAGAAATACTGAGGATGTTGTTGAGAAAATCGGAGTGGATAAGGCTAGAGAGGTTATAGAGACGGCGGATCTGGTTCTTCTTCTCGTAGACGGAGCTACCGGTCTCGAGCAGGAAGATAGAGATATCATCAGTAACCTTGAGGGTAAGAGGGTCATCGCACTTATCAATAAGTCAGATATAAGTACGGATGCTGAGAATGAAGCCAGATCTCAGGAAATAAGGAGTCTTCTTGCAGATATAGGTATCGAAGATATAACTATCGTTATGACTTCTGCGAAAACAGGACAAGGACTGGAGGAATTAAAATCTCAGATTAAAGATATGTTCTACAGTGATAAAATCGATTATAATAATCAAATATATATAACAAGAGCCAGACACAAGGCGGGTCTTATAGCTGCAATCGAAGGGCTGGACAGGGTGCAGGATAGCATAGACCAGAATATGGGAGAGGATTTCCTGACTATTGATCTGATGGCAGCATATGCTGCGCTTGGCGAGATAATCGGAGAAACATTGGAGGACGATCTAGCAGATAAAATCTTTAGTGATTTTTGTATGGGAAAATAAATATGAATATAGAAGAAACTTATGACATTGTAATAGTTGGAGCGGGCCATGCCGGATGTGAGGCGGCGCTTGCCACAGCGAGAATGGGAATGGAAACCATCATGTTTACCGTCAGTCTCGATAGTGTGGCGCTGATGCCTTGTAATCCAAACATTGGCGGAAGCTCTAAGGGACATTTGGTAAGAGAAATCGATGCTCTTGGCGGAGAAATGGGCAAGAATATAGATAAAACCTTTATTCAGTCCAAGATGCTAAATGTATCAAAGGGTCCTGCGGTTCATTCTCTTCGAGCACAGGCTGACAAGTACGAATATACTAAGCAGATGAGAATGACGTTGCAGGCAGAGCCACGTCTGACTCTTAGACAGGCGGAGGTAACGGAGCTGATAGTTGAGGATGGCAAGGTGACTGGAGTTAAGACAAACTCTGGGGCGGTTTACCACGCGAAGGCCGTAGTTCTATGCACAGGTGTTTACCTCAAGGCTATGTGCATATATGGAGATACAATAACATATACTGGTCCAAATGGTCTGATGGCGGCAAATCATTTGTCAGATTCCATGACAGAGTCGGGAATCTCGGTTCGTCGTTTCAAGACGGGAACTCCTCCAAGAATAGATAGAAATACTATCGACTTCTCTAAGATGAGCGAGCAGAAGGGTGACGACAGGATACAGCCCTTTTCCTTTACTAATAAGGAAGAGGATATAACCAGAGAGCAGATATCTTGCTGGCTTACTTATACAGGAGAAGAAACTCATAATATCATCAAGGAAAATATAGATAGATCACCGCTTTTTTCAGGTGTTATCAAGGGAACTGGTCCAAGATATTGTCCATCTATTGAGGACAAGGTTATGAAGTTTCCGGATAAGGATAGACACCAGCTTTTTGTTGAGCCTGAAGGAGAATATACATCGGAAATGTACCTGGACGGAATGTCTTCATCACTTCCGGAGGATGTGCAGTATGCTATGGTGCATTCTGTGCCGGGACTTGAGAATGCGAAGATTGTTAGACCTGCTTATGCTATAGAGTATGACTGCATATCTGCCACAGATCTTAAGCCGTCTCTTGAATTCAAGGCTGTAGCTGGACTGTTCTCTGCAGGACAGATAAATGGAAGTAGTGGTTATGAAGAGGCAGGAGCCCAGGGACTGATTGCAGGTATAAATGCCGCCAGACTGCTTCAGGGTAAGGAGCCGGTTGTGCTTTCCAGATCCGATGGATATATCGGAGTTCTTATAGACGATCTGGTAACTAAGGAAACCTTTGAACCTTACAGAATGATGACAAGTAGAGCCGAATACAGACTACTGCTTAGACAGGATAATGCTGATCTCAGACTTACTGATATCGGACATGAGGTTGGTCTTATAGATGAAGAGAGATATGCCAGGTTCTGTGAAAAGAGGAACCAGATAAATTCCGAGATAGCCAGACTAAAGGAAGCAATGGTTGGCGCAAATAAGAGAACACAGGAATTCCTGGCAAGTCATGACAGTTCCCCTATCCATACAGCGGTGTCTATTGCAGATCTTATCAGAAGACCGGAGCTTAGCTATGAGATAGTAGAAGACCTCGACACTGAGAGACCGGATGTGGATTTTGACCGCGAGGTTGTAGAGCAGATAAATATCTATCTAAAGTACGAGGGCTATATAGATAGACAGCAAAGTCAGGTGGAGCATTTTATCAAGATGGAGTCCAAGAAGATTCCTGCAGATATAGATTATTCCAAGGTAAAGAATCTAAGAATAGAAGCTAGACAGAAGCTGGAAAAGGTTAGACCGGAGTCGATCGGGCAGGCTTCCCGTATATCGGGAGTATCTCCGGCTGACGTTACCATGCTGATGTTATATTTAAATATATAGAGGACGGAAATGAATTACATAGTTTTAGATCTGGAGTGGAATCAGAGCCCTATCGGTCAGGCGGGGGAGCATCCCAGGATGCCCTTTGAGATAATAGAGATAGGGGCGGCAAAGATAAATGAGAATTACGAATTCCTAGGGGATTTTCGTAGACTTATCACTCCCAAGCTATATCCAAAACTTCATAAATATGTAAAAGAGCTGCTAAGCTATGATGAGAAGGAACTGAGAAGAAAAGGGGTTGGCTTCAAGAAGGCCTGTGCGGAGTTCCTAGACTGGTGCAAAGAGGGTCAGGACGGCGAGAAGACAGACTATATATTCTGCACCTGGGGTCCCTCAGATCTTACATATCTTCAGACAAATATGGACTTTTATAGAATGGATCCACTTCCCTTTCCGCTTAAGTTCTATGATATTCAGCAAATATATGCAGAGAAGTACACGAAGGATAACAGCATATGCAAGCTGGAGAAGGCCGTTGACTTCCTAAATCTTGAGATGGAGAGGACATTTCATGAGGCAGTAAATGATGCATATTATACTGCAATGGTTCTGAAGGAAGGAAAGTTTGGAAATATAAGTGACAAATACTCTATCGATCTTTATAAACATCCGAAGACTCGTGAGGATGTAATAATCGAGTATCATGATAGAAAGCTGGACTATATATCAGAAGAGTTTGAATCAAAAAAGAAGGCTATGCAGGACGCAAGAGTAATGTCTGTAAAATGTTCCAGGTGCGGGCGCAAAACGACTATCAGAATTCCCTGGTTTCCTGTAAATAGTGGAACAGAGTATTCTGTAGGTAAGTGCTTCCTTCACGGCAATATGCTGGCATCGGTTAAGTTTAAATCTGCTTCGGACAGCAGTGATAAGGTATTTGTAGTGAAAAGAATAGTACCGATCAGCAAGAAAAGATATATAGAGGTTAGCAAGAAACGGGACCTGGTTAATGCTAAAAAGGAAGATAGAGTACAGAAGTACAGGGCTAAACTAGAGACTAGAGAGGGTCGCGCTTAGCGGTACCTGGTTTTCTAGGGTAAGCCTTTGGAGTTGGATGTTCCTTCCTTATAACAACAAAGCTGCGACTGATATCTGAGTCTGCGAGCTGGAAGGTACGAACCGCTTCGAGCTTGCCGCCGAGTAGTTTGATAGCTCGCTTTGAGCTGGTTAACTCCTCTTCAATATCTCCGGATTTATATGAAATAAAGAGCCCGCCTACCTTTACGTAAGGCAGTGTGTACTCTGATAGTGCACTTAGGTTTGCTACGGCTCTGGAAACTGCGAAGTCGAACTTGTCGCGAAGCTTTGGATTTCGACCACCTTCCTCTGCTCTGGCATGGATGGTTGTGACATTTTCCAGATTAAGACTTTCTACGACTTCGTTTAAAAAGTTTATTCTTTTATTTAATGAATCAAGAAGAGTCAGTTTGATATTTGGGAAAGCAAGTTTCAGCGGTATTCCAGGAAAACCTGCGCCGGTTCCGACATCAATGACACTTACGGCATCTGTACTAATAGCCGCAGCTTCTGGGGCGGCTGATATAAGCGACAGACTATCCGCAAAATGTTTCAGAGCGAACTCCTCCGGATCAGTGATGGCGGTAAGATTCATTACCTTATTCTTCTCTATAACCATATTCATATATGAATCGAATGACTCGATCTGCTCTTCTGAAAGATCTATATTCAGCAGATCAGTATAATAAGATATATCCTTCATAGAGAAGACCTCCTTAATTTATTAACGGTAAAACAAGAATACTTTAATAAAAAAAATAAATCAAGTGGCATTAGTTGTTTTAATTGATGCTTTTTTATGTTATTATATCGGGTGGTTATGAGTGACATTTATAAGGTTGCTCAAGGAAAGAGAGGACAATATGAAAAAACTAAGAATAACAGGTCATATTTTAGCGGTAATTCAGTTGGTATTTTCAATTTTAGTAGTTATTCTAGCACTTGCAACTCGTTTTGTGCCAGTGGGATTTGGAGCACTTGGAGCACTGATTCTGATAATGTTGGATGCCTTCGTAGTCTTCATGTCACTTAAGAGAAAGAAATCTATTAGGATAGTAGCTATTTGTTTATCCTCTCTATTAATTATACTTCTAGCGATAACCTCTTATTATCTATACGTTACTAACAAAGCAATTGATGATGTAACAGGCGTTAAGACAGAGGTTGATGAGATAAATGTTTATGTAGCTAAGGAAGATGCAGTTAATTCTATTAACGAAGCTGTAAATCAAAGCTATGTATTCGGACTTAACAATACAGACGATCAGGCTCATATTATGGAGACTGTTAATTCAATCCAGAAGGATCTGGGGGTTACTCTTGCAATAAAGAGCTATGATACAATCTTCGATCTAACTAAGGCTTTCCAGGCTGGAGAAGTAAATGCGCTTATTACAAATACAGGTAGTATAGCGCTTCTGGACAGCTCAGAAGATTTCCATGACTACTCACAGAATCTCAAGATAATCATGGAGAAGAAGATTGAGGAAAAGATAGAAGATAAAGGTAAGAGTGGTAAGATAGATGATGATCATTTCTGTATGTACTTCAGTGGTATTGATACATATGGTGCTGTAACAATCAGAAGTAGAAGTGATGTAAATATCATCGGTGTAGTTAATAACAAAACAAAGCAGCTTCTTCTTATCTCTACTCCTAGAGATTATTATGTACCACTTGCTGATGGCAAAGGTCATATGGATAAGCTGACACATGCAGGTGTTTACGGAATAGAGTGTTCCATGAATACTCTTGGAGATCTGTATGGCGTTGAAATGAGCAATTATCTGAGACTTAATTTCTCGGGCTTTAAGGATATAATTGATAACCTTGGTGGAATAGATGTTGAATCTGAATATGGATTCACAGCTGATATGCTTGAAGGAAAATATACCTTTAGCCAGGGTACCAATCACCTCAATGGCGATCAGGCACTTGCCTTCGCCAGAGAGAGATATGCATTCAGAGATGGCGATAGACAGAGGGGTCGTAATCAGATGCGTATCATTAAGGCTACAGTAGAAAAATTGCAGTCTTCAGATATGCTTAAAAACTACAGTGGTGTTATGGAAGAGATGAAGGGCTCCTTCCAGACAGATATGGAAAAAGGCGACGTAGGATATCTGGTTCAGAGTACCATTGAGGATAGCAGCTGGGAGGTTCTTACATATAGTGTTGGAGGAAATGACTCCACTAAGAACTGCTATTCACTTGGTTCAGAAGCATATGTAATGGTTCCTAATGAAGATGATATTGATTATGCAAAAACACTTATCAATAAGATAATGAGTGACGAGGTTGTTACTCAGGACGAGATCATTGTATATCTTGATAACAAGGATGCTGAAGATCTTATAGATCAGTCTTCACAGGAACAGGACATGGAGGCCGGTGAACCAGAGTAATAGTTTTGAGAAAGGGTTAAAGTATGGAGGATAAAAAGGGTCCGGTTCTTGTAGTTATGGCGGCTGGTCTTGGCAGCAGATTCAAAGGTCTGAAGCAGATACAGCCAGTTGATAAGGATAATCACATACTCATGGATTATGCAGTATATGATGCTCTTGAGTCTGGTTTTTCTGAAATAGTCTTCATCATTCGTAAGGATTTCGAAGACAAGTTCAAGGAAGCTATTGGTGATAGAATAAGTGAGAAATGTCCTGTTTCTTACGTTTATCAGTCCATCGATGACTATCCTGGTGATGTGGAGAAGCCAAAAGAAAGGACAAAACCTTGGGGAACTACACATGCTTTGTGGAGTGCCAGATCAGCTCTAAAGGGGAAGAGCTTTCTGACAATTAATGCAGACGATTTCTATGGAAGAGGAGCATATAAGGCTGCCTATGATTTCCTGACGAATACAGATAAGGAAAATCATTATGGATGTATATGCTACGATCTACTAAAAACACTTAGCCCTACAGGCACAGTAAGTAGAGGAATCTGCAAGACAGATGAGAATAATAAGCTGATCAGAATAGATGAGCGTAAGAATATAAAGCTTGAAGATGGAAGAGGCTACTACACTGAGGATGGAGGAGCCACCTACCACCTTATAGAGATGGGAGCGCTTGCTTCTATGAATCTCTGGGCTTTTGGAAGCGGATTCATAGATGATATAGAGGTTTCTTTCAAAGAAAGATTTGAGAAGGGCGTTAAAGCTAATCCTGAAACCTTCGAAGAAACTATATCAGACGCTATCCAGGATATATTAAACAGACAGGCGGGAGAGGTTACATGTATCCCGACTGACGAGCAGTGGTTCGGAATGACATATATTGAAGAGCTTGACATGGTGAAGAATAAACTCGCTGCTTTGAGAGAGGATGGAGTATATGTCGATGAAAAATGGTGATTCAAATGTCCCATTTTATCAAAAGGAAAACGCTTATAAGAAATGCGGTATAGTAGGTCTTGTAGGTGGACTGCTTATGATAGCAGGAGCATTTCTATATTGGATGAACCTGTATACCGACACAGGTGAAGCTCAGTATGATGGTATGAGTCTTTTTACAGCGGCAAAAAGAGGAATCCAGGGCATGTTCATTGTGGATATGGATGGCAAAGTAAATGGTTTTCACTTTAGCTTCCTCGGACTTCTTACAGCTCTGTTGCTCCTATTATATTTAGCGGTTGTGGTATTTCTTATCATTATTGATATCAAAGATAATTTTAAGAGAGTACCTTTTCTAGAGAATAGAAAAAAGAGAATTCGAATAGGACTTTTGCTTCTTACCTTGATACTCGCAATACTTATAACCAGAACTCCAGCATATCAAAATGTGTATCAGCAGTTTGTTTATCTGAAGGAGAGCTGGCAAGGCTTTATAGATAGAGCTCAGGATAGTGGAGTATCCTCAGCGAACATTATGAAATGTTATCTCTTCATAGGGCCGGGAATGATAGCCTATATAATAGGAGCGGTTCTATACTTTATATCGATAGCGTATCATTTTGTCCTTGATACACTTAATGAAGACGATGAAATAGAGAGAATAATAAAGCAAAACAAAGAAGTGGATGGCTAGATGCCATCCACTTCTTCTTTTGCAAGCTTTCCGTCTCTAAGTATTGTTCTAAGCTTTATATCGTCGGATTCACTAAGTGCATCCTTATATTCTTTTAGAAAATCAATTATAGTATCCAGCTCATATATTAGGTTGTCCTTATTTTCCATGAAGATCTCAGTCCACATATCTTCATTCAGCCAGGCAACTCTGGTCATATCCTTGTAGCTTCCGGCAGAGAAACCTGTATGCTCTCTGGCGGTAGGACTCTTGATGAAGGCATTTGAAACGATATGTGGCATTTCCGATGTGAAGGCTATCATCTGGTCGTGTTTCTCTGGTGAACATACAGTTAAGCAGTTGAACTTACAAGGCGATAGAATATCCTTCAGGTTATCAATCAGCTTTCTGTCGTAGCCCTCTTCGGGGACAACTATCATAGAAGAGTCTCTGAAAAGCTTTGAAGTGCTGTACTTATAACCGGAGAATTTCTTACCTGCCATTGGATGTCCACCCACGAAGGTGAAACCGTACTCCTTCGCTATAGGCTGACATTCACTACATATTCTTCTCTTAAGTCCACCAGTGTCTATAACTATTGCGCCCTTTTTGATGAGTGGCGCCTTATCTCTTACAAAATCAATAATCGCCTGATTATAAAGCGCAGGAATAATAAGGTCACATTCAGGCAGATTCTCGTCGGTAAGTATATCATCCAGAGTTCCATCTATTTTGGCAAAGGAGCTAATGGCCTCATCCAGATCATAGCCAAGCACGCGAACATCAGAGTATTCCCTGTAAGCCTTTGCAAAGGAACCGCCGATGAGCCCCAGGCCAACTACTCCTACAGTTTTGATATCACATTTGCTAAAATCTCCGAGACGATGGCGCTTAGTTCCTTCGTCTGCTTCAGGAGTCGTGATTCTTTGAACCTTTTCCACTATATCAAGAGATTCGATTAGCTCCGGGTCGAGCTTCGTTGTGTCTCCAACCAGTCCTATCAGTGTCTGATATTCTCCTCTGGAAATGTCCCATTTCAGCCCCTGCTGTTCGAACCATTTGGTCAGTTCGTATATCTGATCTTCGGACGCATCATTTTTAAGTATTGCGATCATTTTTAATTCACCTCAGTTATTTGCACTTTAATGATTTAGCGCATTAAAGTATACTCCGTAATTGTATTATTGTCAACACTTCAAAATTGTGCTATGGTTTCAAAGTAACAAAATAAATAGAAAATAGCTTATTATTTTAAGCTGGAGGTCGTTATTGATAATATTTATTAGTGTTATAGAAATTATTGTTGGATTTATACTATTATTAAAAGGCGCAGACTTCTTCGTGGATGGAGCCTCCTCAATTGCAGTAAAGCTGGGAGTGCCACAACTTGTAATTGGACTAACTATAGTTGCGCTAGGAACAAGTGCACCAGAGGCTGCGGTAAGTATAAGTGCTGCCGTTGATGGCAACAATGGAATATCAATAGGAAATGTAATCGGCAGCAATATAATGAATGTCCTTGTAATACTTGGTGTTACTTCAGTAATTACAACGCTCACAGTTAAGGCGGCGACGGTTAAGGTAGATATTCCGGTTATGATAGGAGCGACACTTCTGATGCTTCTCTGGGGAGTAATCGGGGGAACGCTTAATAAGGTGACAGGTATAGTTTTCCTGCTAGGACTTGCTACCTATATAGGTTACCTAATATGGTATGCCAAAACTACGGATGCATCTGATGAGGGCGAAGGAATAAAGGATCTGAAGCTATGGATGATACCGCTCTTTATTCTAGGAGGACTCGGAGCTATAGTATTGGGAAGTAAGCTTGCAGTAATGGGGGCTTCCAACCTAGCAAAGGTTTTCGGAGTATCCGACAGGTTAATAGGACTAACAATAGTAGCTCTAGGAACATCCTTACCAGAACTTATAACTTCAATTACTGCCGCTAGAAAAGGAAATGCGGATATTGCGATAGGAAATATAGTAGGAAGCAATATATTTAATATTCTATTTATCCTGGGAATAACATCGGTGCTCATAGATCTTCCATTTAGGGCAAGAGGAGCGAATTTCCTAATAGACGGAATCATTGCGCTTATAGTTGCTGTGCTACTGCTTGTCCTTGTTTTTAGAGAAAAGAAACTTGGAAGAGGAGAAGGAATACTGATGCTGCTAGGATATGCAGCGTATTTCACATATTTATTACTATTTCAGTGATTTGCGGTAATAAAGTCATTATGATAGAATAACGAGGATGATTTGTCATTAAGATTGACAATAAGATAAGAAGCTTTTGTGCGATTAGGAGGAAAGAGAATGAAAGCATATAAGGATATGACAAAGGAAGAGCTTGCAGCAGAGATAGAAGTGCTGAAGGCTGAATACAAAAAGTATCAGGATATGGACCTCCATCTCGATATGAGCAGGGGTAAACCATGTAGAGAGCAGCTGGATATATCTATGGGTATGATGGATGCACTCAATTCAGAGGCTGATCTTTCTTGTGCAGATGGAACAGACTGCCGTAACTACGGTGTTCTTACAGGTATCGAAGAGGCGAAGATACTGATAGGTGATATGATGGAGAACAATCCGGACAATATCATTATATATGGTAATTCTTCTCTTAACGTAATGTACGACACAATTGCACGTGCATATACACATGGAATAATGGGAAATACTCCATGGTGCAAGCTGGATAAGGTTAAGTTCCTATGCCCGGTTCCTGGATATGATAGACATTTTGGTATAACAGAATATTTTGGAATAGAAATGATACCGGTTCCAATGAGTCCGGAAGGACCGGATATGGATATGGTCGAGAAGCTTGTATCTGAGGATGAGACAATCAAGGGTATATGGTGTGTACCTAAATACTCAAACCCACAGGGTTATTCTTACTCAGATGAAACAGTAAGAAGATTTGCAAGACTTAAGCCAGCAGCTAAGGACTTCAGAATCTTTTGGGATAATGCCTATGGAATCCATCATTTATATGATGATAGAGAGGATTATCTGGTTGAGATTCTTGCAGAGTGCAAGCGCGTAGGAAATCCTGATATGGTTTATAAGTTTGCATCTACATCCAAAATATCCTTCCCGGGAAGTGGTATAGCAGCACTTGCTACATCACCTAACAACATGGAGGACATACTTAATCAGTTAACTCATCAAACTATCGGTCATGATAAGGTTAACCAGCTGAGACATGTTAGATTCTTCGGAGATATTCATGGAATGACAGAGCATATGAAGAAGCATGCTGCCATCATCAGACCTAAGTTTGAGGTAGTATTAAATGCTCTTGAGTCTAGACTTGGCGGTCTGGAGATCGGTACATGGACAAATCCAAATGGTGGATACTTCATCAGCTTTGATGCTCTTGATGGATGTGCTAAGGAAATTGTTGATAAGGCTAAGAAGGCTGGAGTTGTAATGACAAAGGCGGGCGCTACATGGCCATATGGTAAGGATCCTCACGATAGCAACATTCGTATAGCCCCAACATATCCTAATATTGAGGATCTTAAGCTTGCAGCAGAGCTCTTTACACTTTGTGTAAGACTTGTTAGTGCGAATAAGATATATAAGGAGAAGACAGAAGCTTAAGTTTAAAGATAACTTAGACTAAATAATAAAAAACAGAGGATTATATGAAGCTAGATATTCTATATGAAGATGAATATTTAATAGCGTGTGTTAAGCCCTACGGGGTACCGTCACAGCCAGATAAAACATATGGTCTGGATATGGTCACTGCGGTAATGGAATACCTGGATAGCCCAGACGTTTATGTAATTAATAGACTTGATAGGCCTGTAGGTGGTATCATCCTGTTTGCTAAGGATCAGGATACAGCAGCAAAGCTGACAGATATGGTTCAAGATGGACAGATCCAGAAGTATTATCAGGTTGTGGTTTCAGGACTGATGGACGAGGCCGAGGGAACCTACGAGGACTTTTTGCTTCATGATAAGAAGTCCAATGTTACTCGCGTCGTCGACAAGAATACAAAGGGTGCGAAGAAGGCGGTTCTAAACTATGAGGTGCTGGACGAGCTGGATACAGATGAAGGCTCTATAAGTTATCTTCTGGTGGAGCTTGTAACAGGCAGACATCACCAGATAAGATGTCAGATGGCAAGCCACGGAACTCCAGTCTGGGGAGATACCAAGTATGGTAAGGAGCAGACAGGTAAGGGGGGCAAACCTAACCCGAAGAGCTCGAAGAAAAAAGGCTCCGGAAGAGTTTCTGAAATAGGACTCTATTCCTCAAGGATGGAATTCCTTCATCCTATAACCAAGGAGGAAATATTCCTTCATAAGGAACCTGAGGGAGCGGCATTTGATATAATGGACCAGATGGACTGGTAATTAAAGACAAGTAATATTTTATAATAAAGAAAAGAGGAAATTAGAAATGGCAGACAAGAAGGTAGAGGCTATCACCTCCATGGAGGAAGATTTTGCACAGTGGTACACAGACGTAGTAGTTAAGGCAGACTTAACTGGTTATACAAGTGTAAAAGGATTCATGGTTCTTAAGCCCGCTGGTTATGCTATCTGGGAGCTGATTCAGAAGCAGCTGGATGCAAGATTTAAAGAAACAGGAGTTGAAAATGTATATCTACCTATGCTCATTCCTGAGGGACTGCTCCAGAAGGAGAAGGATCACGTAGAGGGATTCGCTCCAGAGGTTGCATGGGTAACACATGGTGGACTAAATGAGCTTCAGGAGAAGCTATGTGTACGTCCTACATCAGAAACTCTGTTCTGTGATTTCTATCAGAAGGATATCACATCCTATAGAGACCTTCCAAAGGTATATAATCAGTGGTGTTCTGTAGTTCGTTGGGAGAAGGAAACCAGACCATTCCTTCGTTCAAGAGAATTCCTGTGGCAGGAAGGTCATACAGCTCATGCTACTGCTGAAGAGGCAGAAGAGAGAACAATTCAGATGTTAAATGTTTATGCTGATTTCTGTGAGCAGGTTCTTGCTATCCCTGTAGTAAAGGGACAGAAGACAGAGAAGGAGAAGTTCGCAGGTGCAGTATCAACCTACACTATAGAAGCTCTCATGCATGATGGAAAGGCACTTCAGTCAGGAACCAGCCATAACTTCGGTGATGGCTTCGCCCGGGCTTTTGGAGTACAGTATGCAGATAAGGATAATCAATTAAAGTATGTTCACCAGACATCCTGGGGAGTAACAACAAGACTTATCGGTGCAATCATAATGGTTCACGGTGATGATAATGGTCTGAAGCTTCCACCAATGATTGCGCCAACTCAGGTTATGATTGTTCCTATTCAGCAGAAGAAGGAAGGTGTACTTGAGAAGGCAGAAGAATTAAGAGAGAGACTTAGCAAGGTTTCAAGAGTTAAGGTGGATGCAACTGATAAGTCACCTGGATTCAAGTTTGCTGAGTGTGAGATGAGAGGTATACCTGTAAGAGTTGAGATTGGACCTCGTGATATAGAGAATAATCAGTGTGTTGTAGTCAGACGTGATACAGGTGAGAAGATCTCTGTAAGTCTTGATGAGTTAGAAGTAACAGTAGAAGAGCTTCTTAAGACTATACAGAAGGATATGCTTGAAGCAGCTAGAGCTCATAGAGATTCACATACATATACTGCAACAACTTGGGAGGAGTTTGTAGAAACTGTAAATAATAAGCCTGGATTCATCAAAGCTATGTGGTGCGGTGAAACTGAGTGTGAAGAGAATATCAAAGCTGAGACGGGTGCATCAACTAGATGTATGCCATTTGAGCAGGAGAATCTGTCAGATGTTTGTGTATGTTGCGGTAAGCCTGCTAAGAAGATGGTTTACTTCGGTAGAGCATACTAATCTAAAGGCTGAAGCAGAAGCTGGAAGCTGTTATCCGTTTTCTTTGAGGAGACAGAAAAGTAGGTTGATGAACCGTTGCCAGCGGCTGATTGCCTCAGTCTATATACAGAATCAGGTGAAAAACCTTTAAAATCAGTTATAAAACTGGATGCAGCTGCTGTATCCAGTTTTTTAATTTCTGCATCCGTCATTGTAGAGGTGTAATAGCTAGTCGTTAGATAGTCATGTTCGGTAACTCTGACGGAGCCTGAATTTACAGTCGTTGTAGAGAATTCCCCGTAATAGTAGAAAAGATAAGAGCTTCTCATAAGATCGGGAGAAAAACTATTAAAGGCTTCTATATCCTTTTTGCTGGTATCAGATATTTCTGTGGAAGAATCATTTATAGTGAATTCGGCATATAGGATGTCTCCGGATTCTGTTACTATAAATCTATGTGTTTCAGAATTATCGAACTTGGTAAAGGTAAAATCCCAAAAATAAGCCGCGTAGGTTTGGAAGGTAGTATCTATAGCTCTATAAGGTTTAGAGGTCCAGGAATACCAATTATAATCGTTAGAGTCTATACTTACTGGATAGAGTCCCTTAGAGTGAAGATCTGTTACTCGATTAACGAGAATATTCTTCATTCCAAATTCTGTTTTATTACAGTGCTCTTCTGTTGTTTCCGATATGGTGCTGTCCCAGATTCCAAGAATCAGCTGAAGGCACTGTTCAGAGGTGAGCTGCTGGGAGGCGTTTTCTATCATTGCTTCTGAGGGACCGGAATAGTATTCTGGTGGGACATTTTCTACGGAGTCCAGCTGAGATTTATCCTCACGCTCAATTAAAAAGCCTGGTAGCAGGATAGAAGTCGCAGCTACCGCCAGAGTAAGAATCACAGCTATTAAGTTTTTGACCATCTGTTTTTTCATATTCCTAGTCTAGCTCTTTCTCTTCTTCGCATGTATCTATAGTTACTATCATTCGGGTACCTTTGCCCAGTTCACTTTCAATCTTTAGATCTGCGGCGTGTTCCTTAAGTATTGCAGCTACAAGGGACATTCCGAGACCTGCACCCCCTTCGCTTCGGGAGCGGGATTTATCAACCATATAGAATTCGTCACATATCCTATCTATATCTTCGGGGGCTATTCCTATTCCATGATCCTCCACAACAAATTCATAAAGGGAAGAGTTTTCAGAAGAAGACTCTTCAAGGAGTCTTCCAGTAAAGGAAATGTTATCTCCCTCTTTGGAAGCTTTTCTTGCATTATCTACCAGGTTGATAAAGGCAGTCTTGAGAAGAGGGCTATCACATAGGATGCCTGCACTTTCAAAACTATATTCCAGTGTCAGCCCACAGTTCTCTATCGAAGGAAGAACAGTTTCTATAACCGCTTCTCCAAGGGCCTGAGTATTTACAGGTGTTTTAGGTATCTTCCCATCCTTTAGATATATTAGATCGAAGAGATGAGATGACATCTGTTCTAGACGTTTTCCTTCAGAGAATATATATCCAGCGGCCTTTACCTCGTCCTCCCTAGGAAGATCTACAGAACGGATGGTATCCGCGTAGCCTATAATCGTAGTCATTGGAGTTTTGATTTCGTGTGTGAAGTCGGCTACGAATTGGTCTCTTCTGTGAATCATATCATTTAGTTCGTCGATGTGGCCTTCTACGGAGTCGGCCATGTTGTTGAACTTATCAGACAACAGTCCGACTTCGTCCTGTGACTTAAGGTCGCTTCTGGTATCGAAGTTGCCCTTTGCAAAATCATCAGTGATAGCATTTAACTTTTCTAGTGGTCTGGTAAGAAGCTTGGTAATCATATAGACAAGAAGCCCAGATACTAAAAGAGTAATTAGGATAAATAGCTCATAGAGATGAATCGATGAATCCATTGTTTTTTTTGTGTCGGTTATATCATGGCTTGTAATGATAGAAACGATGGAATTATTAACTTGAATAGTGGCACTAACATAGACGTATGTTTTATCGCCTTCTTTTATTATTTGATATTTCTTAATTGAATCTGTTGATGTTGATATCAGTTTATCAGAAGGTTTCGCCTCAGAATCTTTTGGTGAGTATAAAATCTTAGAATTGTACAAAACATATAAGTTGGTTGTAGAGCTAAGCATTCCGGAGCTGACTCTATCAGATATTGAAGGAAGGTAATCCTCTACCCTGAGACGAGGGGAGTTGACAATATCAAGGAGGGAATATTCGATAGCAGACTCAGCGAGGTTATTCTCTGTAACAGCGGTTTTAATCTCTGCTTCCATCAGAAGACGGTTTTGTCTAGACGTCATAAAAAAACCTGAAACAGACAGGGTTATAACTATAATTATAATGTTGATAAGAAGAACCTTGTATCGGAATTTCATAATGCCTTTATTCCTTTATCAATAAATACTTACTCCGTTAGTCTGTAGCCTGTACTATAAGCGGTTTTAAGCTCGTCCTTTAGTCCCAGCTTCTTACGAAGTCTTTGGACGTGCAAGTCGACAGTTCTGGATTCGGGCTGCCACTCTGTCTCCCAAATGGTTTCAAAGATCTTGTCCTTGAATAGGGTTATATTCTTATTGCGCACAAAGAGAACTAGAAGATCGAATTCCTTAGGGGTAAGTTTAACTTCCCCGTAATCTTCGGAAGAGATTTTCTGGGTCACTACTCTGTTCTCTGTATCTATCCTAATATCTTTATACTCTAGAATTGTATCCGTTTTGTTATATCTTCGAAGAACTATACTGATTCGAGCCAGCAGCTCAACTATTTCAAACGGCTTAACGATATAGTCCTCTGCACCTGAAGTAAGTCCCTTGATGCGGTTATCAAGAGAGTTCATTGCAGTAATAAAAATAACAGGGATATTCATAGGTCTGATATATTCCATTAACTCATATCCATTTATCTCAGGGAGCATAACATCCAGGAGGATGAGATCGAAACTTTGATTTTCCTCCAGTAGATCGGCGGCTTCTCTACCATTATATCTGGCAGTGCATTTGTAGCCGGCTCTTGTCAGATTCATGACCATGAGGTCAGAGATGGGCTTTTCGTCCTCAATAATAAGTATTTTAATCATTTACTTTACCTTCACTTTAGTAATTCATAAAACTATTACAGTAAAGAGTATAGCATTATTTTTTTAAATGAACAAAAAAAGTATCAAAAAAAATAATATTTTGATACATTCTCGATACAAATGGAAAGTAGTATCTAGATTAGAGTGAAGAAAAATGCACCTTTGTAAATGATAAAAGGAGAAGGCTAGTATGAGAAACATTAAGTTTAAAAAAGTAATAAGCTGTGTGCTTGCTGTAACCTTGTGTCTATCTGCTGGCGGCTGTGGCAAGGGCAAGACGGTTGTTGATGATTATGGTGCTGAGGCGGGAGGCACAGATACTGCAGCGACTTCTAGTACAAACACGGATGGGATTTCAGTTGAGTCTGGTAATGGTCAGGCGCTCAGAGATATATTTGGTAAAAAAGTGGAATGGAAGGATGAGTTTAATATAAAGGGAATTCCTTTCGAGATGAATATAAACTACACGGTTCCTGAGCTGGATGGTCTAAATGTATATACCAAGAAAGGGGTAAATGATGGGAAAGCAGACGAGGAGAAAATAGTAGAGGCACTCTTCGGAGATTCTGCAAAGAAGCTGGAGGAACTGAAATATGTAAATGAAACAGACTATATGCCAATGATGTATAAGTATAGGGAAATAAAGCAGACTAGTGAGTATTACATGGCAGTAGATGATTCTGAAGCCGACGATGAATGGATTGGAATGGACAGAGATTACACGATTATTACTTCGGCATCAACAGAAAGCTTTAAGTGGGTTGATGATCAGAATATGTATATTCATATGTATGAAGGAGATTATAAGGGCGAAAGATTTGGACTGATACTTGCATATGATTATGTAGCTTCGGTTAAGTATATATTCTTTGAGCCTATAAGCATAAAGGATTACTATCCAGAGCATGATTTTAAGTCTCTTTATGTTGCTGAATCAAACACAATGATGGGGGAACCTATTGAGTATGACAACAAATGTACAAAGAGTATGAGCGATATTAGATCAGAGGCAGATACATTTCTGAAGGATAAATTACAAATGGGTGGAGTTGTTGAAACAACGGAAAGCTCAGAAATCTACAAGTTTGCTGTTACTGATAATCTAGCCAGCTTCATGAACTCTACCTTTATAACAGGTAGTTTTGTGAATATAGAGCGAGGAAACTCTGTTCTTATGTTTTCTGACTCAGATTATTTAAGTACGATCAGAGCAGGGACAGAGGGCCAAGGAGTTGATTACAGTATACTAGCAGAACAGAAGGATCTGTATGCGGAATATTTGGCTAGTCATGAGGGTTCCGAAATTAGCGTATATGAGTTCCTTGCAAGTCAAGGACAGGATATTAAAGAGGCTGTTGGTGAACCTAATTTTTATGTAGATGGATATGCACTATTTTTGGGTACAGAATATGACGCTTTAGCAGGATCCTTCAATTATATGAATGCCTTCTACAATATTGGGGCTACTAATACAGGTATTATTAAGGTTACGAGTAAGGGCATATATGGCGTGGATCTTGAAATATGTGAAGAGACCACCGACGTAGTTGAAAATGTTAAGCTTCTTGATACAGAAAAGATTAAAGAATCTATTAAAGAAGAACTGGCGGATCGGTTTGAACCAGAAAAGCTAGAAAATCCAAGTACGGTTCAGGTAAGAGATATGTCACTAAACTATGCTCCTTATTCTGAGGATAATAGTAAAGAGGAATATATGACTATTCCTATTTGGAATATAACACTTCTAGGAAACTATGATGGCACACATATGGCGAGTGTTAGAGTAAATGCAATGGATGGTTCTATAATAGATATAAATTATTGGAGCTTTGAATAGATGAGAATGTGGACACAAAAATATAGTAAGAATTATGGTAAGAGAAGGGCTGTCGCCAGAAGATTTCTGGCGGCTGGTCTTACTCTTACTATTTTAATGCTTACAGGTTGTGGAAATGCTGATATGGATCCGCTTACATCGCCACTCGAAATCTCCTATGATCGACAAGAAGGTGAAAAGGTAACTGTTCAAAAGGGTGACCTTACTCCTACCTTTGAAGCTAAGATAGAGCTTTCGGGATATTCTGAGGAATCGTATTCTTTATTCTCAGAAAAGATGGAAGAAATGGAGACTCTGTATGATGCGAAGCTGGATCAGCTCCTGGTGTCAGAGGGTGAAAGCGTTACAGCAGGACAAACTCTTCTGACATTCAGTTCGGAGGTCCTTGATAAAAGGAGTAGAGAGTGGTCATTAACTAAGAGTTCAAAAGCACTGAAGAGAGAACATTTAATTAATCTGCAGAATATAGACAGCTCCCAGGACTATAGTGCTGAGATAAAGGATCTGGGAGATGATATATATGTAGCGAATCAATATATATCGGATGTAAATGGACTATATTCGAATCTGAATATAATAGCTCGAAAGGATGGAGTTGTAAGCTTTGTAAATGAGTCTGTTAGGAGCGGTTTCATAGTTTTAGGTGCGCCAATTATAAAGACCTACACAGATGATGGATATTATGTCCTTGATAAGGCTTCGCTGGAAAGTGAATCAGACATATTGAATTCTAATTCTGATATGGAATTCAAGGTGGGCGATAAGTTTAAAGCTGTTTATGCTTTAAATGAATATGAAGTAGAGGTTATAGATAATCCAAATGAAGAGGCCAGCGCGGGGGATGCTAGTAGTTCTAACAAGGTATATTTTAAGCTGGTAAATGATGTACCACTTAAGGATCATGTGCTTACACTGACAAAGGAAAAGGCTGAACTAAAGAATGTTTGTTATGTAGATAAAAGGGCGATACTCGTTCAGGATGAAGAAGCCTACGTAATAAAGGAAATGGAAGATGGCAATTTCCAGACGGTGAAGGTCAAGGTTGGAGATGTAGTTGGAGCATATGTAGTAATAAAAGAAGGACTGGATGAAGGCGACGCTGTTCTAATCCCGGGTTAAAGGTATGAAGAGAAAAGGTTTACTACAATTTAATATTTTGGCTAAAGCTAAGGTGGCTGTAGTTCTTCTGGTTGCAGAGATATTAATGCTGTTTGGTGGTCTTACTGCATGTGGTGATACAGCCGAGGAGGTTCCTGAGCTTATGGAACCTACTTCGCTTGCTGAATCCTATAGAACAGTAACGAAGAGAGTCGTTGGTAAAGTTAAATATCATAAGGCAACAGTTGTTCCTACGGAGCATCCAGTTTTCTCTGAGAAGCCTCTTCCGATACTTCAGATAAATGTTGGTGTTGGTGATTACGTAGAAGAAGGTCAAGTTCTAGTAACAGGTGGAACCTCTGATAATAATGATCAGATAAGTGAGCTTCAGAATTCTATTGCCTCTCTTCAGAGACTAAGAGCTAAACAGGAAAATGTATCCAATGAGACTATCAATATATTAGGTTATGAGAGACTTATAGAAGAATATCTTCAGGATGCAGACGGTATAAATGAGAAGAATAAAAATGTTCTCATAGAAGAAGAGAATAAAAGATACGAGCTTGCAGATATAGATAATAAGATAAGTGAACAGAGAGCACTTCTAACTAAGCTTCAGAACGAAGTGTCAAGTTGTACACTTACCGCCCCATGCTCCGGAAGAGTTTGTTTTGTTAAGGATATGACTAAGTCCAATATGGCTGTGCCTTATGAGAACATAGTTACAATAATTAATGAGGATGACCTCTATATAGAATGCGAAGATATAACGCTCGATAAGTATCAATATAATGATTACAAGAGTAAGTGGGCTTATATAGATGGTAAACAGGTAAATCTTGTAGAGAAAAAATATACAACAGATGAGGTTGCTTATGCGACATCATTAAATAAGAATCCTCGCATGGGATTTGAGGTTCCAGGGGAGAAACTAACAATGGGAGTAGATGTTATTCTCTGCTTTTTGGAAGAGAAGAATACCCCTAAAATTGTTGTTGGAAATGATTCTATAAACTACGGCACGGACGAAGATTATATATATGTAAAAAATGAAAATGGCGAAAAGGAGAAGCGAATAGTTGAGCTGGGAGAAACAGATGGTCTCTATACGGAGGTCAAGTCTGGACTCAAGGAAGGCGAGAAGGTTTTCTATGAGAATACTGCTCTAGTTCCTGAAAAGTATGAGGTTGAAGTTGCCTCTATCGGAGATTACAGTGAGGAACAGAGTACCAAGACAGTAAACTTCGCATATCCATACTACGATATCTATGTGGCAGAGGTTAATGGAACCTATAGAAAATTGCGGGATATAGGAGATGCTTCTGAGGGAGATGCTCTTTTCTCCATCGAGTCTTCTGTAGGAAAAGGAGAGATAGACGAGATCAGTGATGATATAGATGATCTGGACGCGGCTAGAAAAGAAGCAATTAAGGCTTACGAGGATGGTAAGAACGGGATAAATGAGGCATTAACATATGCAGATCCTGACTATGGTACAGATACTGATGCAATAAGGGAAAATATGTATTTATCTGAAAGGCTGGACTGTCAGTCAAACATTTTAGACTATGAGGAAGACTATTCCAGTAAGGACTACACTGCTAATAGAGGCTACCTTTCCTCAGTATTACAGAAGATGAGAAAGGGTACTACTGTGATGGATGGTCGCTCTGATTATACGCAGTATTCTACAGGATCTGGAAGAATAGAATTCGTGGCATTTAATGAAGATAGTGTTATCGAAAAGAATTCCTTTATTATGGCTGAAGGAATTCGTAAAGAGGAGGAGAACACCAGACTCTTTGCTGTTATGGGTTCGCTTTCGGCTATCCCTCCAATAAGTGCGACAGTGGGTAGAACTGTAACCTTAAAGCAGGGGTCCAAAACTACCACCGGTACCTGTATAGGAAAGAACGGTATCTCTGATAGATATATGTTATTTACAAGAAATGGAAAACCGTGTGTAACCTATTCAGCACCATTTAGTAAGAATGCTGAGTTCCAGTTCTACGTAGAAATGGATTCAAGGATAGAAGAAAAAGATCTAACTAAATGTGAAATTACATTTAACGGTGTTGATGTAAAAGGCGCCGTAGTAATATCTGCATCGGCCCTTAGGTCAGAGCAGTCCCAATTAAATGATGAGTTTAAGTATTATGTTTGGAAGCTTGAAGGAGACCAGATCGTCAAGGAATATGTAGATGTTTATCATCCGCAGGCGGCAACAAGCACAAAACTGATATTAAATGGAGTAGAGCCTGGAGATAAGGTTCTAAAATAAGATTATGCTGAGATATATTATTACGAAAATTCTGAATAAGTATAAGCTGTACCTGTGCCTCGTGATAGGAATAGTTTCTATCGTTATGGTATTTGCTATGATTATGATGTTTCGAGATGGATCCCGCTCGAAGCTTATTCAGCGTGGTTTTGTTAGTCAAAACGAGAAGACTCATCAGTTCCCTATGACACTTAGTCGTAAGGGTATTCTAAGAGCTTCAGTTTTTGAGGAGTTATCAGAAACAGAAAGAGCAGTTGATGTAATAGATAAAGATATCCAGGCATATGAAGCTAGCTGGGATAAATATATGCAGCTACCAATAGTTGGATCACAAAGGATAGTTAGTTATGAAAATATATCCGTTGATTATCCTTTATATAACAAAAATGGTCATTTAGATCTATGCTACATGGAAGAAGGCTTAGGTAAGTCTGGTAAAGAGCTTTCAGAGCATTATGATATCGTGTCTGGGGTAGACTTATATGAAGATGTTTCAGAGTATCTACCGGAGGGAACTGATATTCCAGAGGGAGCAATTCCTTGCCTTATAAGTCAATATACAGCGGATAGTCTCAGTCTTGTTCCAGGAACTTTAATCACAAGTAATAAGCTGGTATATGGACAGTCTGAATCCGAGGATAATCTGCTGACCTTATATGTAAGTGGTATTATTTCTGAGACTAAGAATGACTATTTCTGGCAAACTTCCCTTTTGGATATGGGCTACGGAGCTTTTATAGCTAAGGATGATTTTGAGACTATAGCTAAGAAGTACCCAAAGGATATTTACTATAATTCATATATGTCCTTTGATTATAGATATGTCACTCCTGGTAGAATATATGAGATAGATAATATCCTGGGGCAGTTTAAAGCCAAGGATGAGACTCTGGTTGAAAATGTCACACCTATCGTTGACGAATATCGTAAGGATAGTAAGTCTGTAGAGCAGATGCTATATGTAATCGTGCTTCCACTTATTGTGCTTGTTCTCATCTTTATAGGAATGATAGCATTTAGAATAATTGATTCTGAAGATGGCGAAATGACTACACTTAAGAATAGAGGTTTGAGTAAGGCCAGGCTGATCGGACTCTATGTTATTCAGTCCTTCCTGCTGGCGGGCATAAGTATTCCGTTTGGCTTGGGACTGGGCTTCCTTTTTGGTAAGGTTGTTGCCAGTGTTACAGATTTCATGGGATTTAGCCTGAGTGGAAATGGAATAAGCGTAAGGGATTACCGTTTTAGTATATCTATGCTACTGTCTGCCCTTGTGGCGGCTCTTCTTGCTGTGATAGTTATGCTGATTCCAGTATTTGTATACTTCAAGAAGAAGAAAAATAGAAGAAAGAATTCTCTTGCTCCATCCTGGGAGAAATATTTTATAGATATTATTTTGCTCGTTATATCGATTTATCTTATGTATAACTACAACAAGCAGATCCAGACACTTTCCAGGGGTGTTTTAAATGGAGATGGAATAGACCCAATTATATTCATCAATTCATCCCTGTTTTTATTTGCTTGTGGAATGCTTATGCTGAGACT
>CAMKQB010000026.1 GCA_946414825.1 uncultured Lachnospiraceae bacterium | reverse complement strand
TTCATTTATAAGCGCTGCACTGACTACTCCAGCTGCTCCATTTCTTGTTCCATATCCATATCCTCTATGATAATGATGGCGGTGATGATAACTATTATGATGACTTCTACTATAACTACTATCCTCACCACCAAAGCCCGTGGAACCACCTGCGTTTGAAATGCTATCCATCATACCACCTACTCCCGCAGCCATACCAGCCGTTTTCATAAGCGGATTCATCATATCTACACCAGCATCACCCACCGGTTCGTCATAGAAACCATCACCCAGGTCTGTTCTTCCATAACCATACTGCTGATATGGATTCACAGGCTGATCTGTGCTGTACTGGTTATATGGATTCTGGCTAAAGGAATTATCCCCGTAGTAGTTAGGATCGCCATAAGAGGTATTATCAAATGTACCCGAGCTTTCAGCCGACTCATAATATGAGAAGCTGTCATCAGGACTTGAACCGCCATTATAGCTGTCATTATTACCACCGGAACTATTTCCACCAAAATTATCATTTCCACCGTATCCAGAATTATATGGATTATTCTTTAAATGCATCTTTTCCTCCTTGTATTTCTACTTAAAACCATCTACAACCTAGAAGCCTTCAACTCTTCTCTGTCTTCTAACCTCCAGCCTCTTTTTTGCGCCTTCCCACTCAGCCTTCTCAGCTTCAGTCTCAGGCAGAAGACCATATTTCAGAGGAACCGGTTTTCCTTTCTCATCCACCTGTACCTCTGTAAAATAAGCTCTATTTATAACTCTCCGCTGACCACTTTCTCTTTCTTCTATATAGACATCAACTCTGACCTCCATAGAAGTTCGACCAACATATGTCAGTTTAGCTCTGACAACTATTATATCATTGAGGAAGCAGCCCGCCTTAAACTGCAGGTTGTCCACTGCAGCTGTGGTAACATAACCGCCGCAATGTCTGGTAGCAGCTATTCCTGCAACCTCATCCATCCAGCTCATCAGCCTTCCTCCGAAGAGTCGGTCATTACCATTTATATCCTCGTATTGTATACATTTCATCCACTCAGTACGTGAATCTTCAACTGTTTTGTAGTTCTCGTATGCCATCCTTTTACCTCTTATTTAGAATCCTTTGAAATGTCACGCCAGAACTACTACAGCTCCGTACTGTCCAGATCTATGGTAAATGGTCCTTCATTTACCAGACTGCATTTCATGTCTGCCCCAAAGATTCCTGTCTCAACCTTAACGCCTTCCATATCAGCAGTCAGTTTCTTACATTCCTCTACTATATAATCATATATTTCTTCTGCATGCTGTGGAGACCCTGCATCTATAAAGGAAGGTCTGTTGCCCTTCTTGCAATTTGCATACAAAGTAAACTGTGAAACAAGAAGAAGTGATCCACCAACGCTTGCCATATCAAGATTAGTCTTGCCCTCTGAATCAGAGAATATCCTCATCTTCAGAAGCTTTCCTATCATCTTGTCAGCCACCTCTTTAGTATCAGACTCATTCACACCGATAAGTACGAAGAAGCCCTTGCCTATCTCTCCGGTCAGCTTTCCGTCTACCTCAACCTTTGCCTCACTAACACGCTGCACAACAAATTTCATTTTATTCTCCGTACATTTCGATAACATCTGCAACCTGATCCTGAATATTCAGGAATGCATCAACTATATCAGGATCGAAATGTGTTCCTTTTTCCTCTATTATTATTTTAATAGCCTTATCTACCGACATGCCATCCTTGTAGGGCCTCTTGGATACAAGTGCATCGAACACATCCGCAACCGCCATTATTCTGGCAGCAAGTGGTATGTCATTTCCCGTTAAGCCTGCGGGATATCCTCTATTACTATCACCGTACCACTCATGATGATAATAAGCTATATCCTTAGCCATATCCATATATTCATTATTACCAAGATTCTCTGTGGCCGAACGAAGCATATCCATTCCTATACCAGGATGAGTCTTAATGTCATCAAACTCCTGAGGTGTGAGCCTCTCCGTCTTATTAAGTATAGCATCTGATATATGAATCTTTCCTATATCATGCAGAGGCGCCGCAATTGACAGAGTCTCTATATATTCATCCGTAAGTACATCGGTGAACTTACCTTCGCGTCTCAGTTCCTCAGCTATGAGCCTGCAATACTCTGCAGTTCTCTTAACATGATGACCTGTAACCTTATCGCGACTCTCAACTATATCTGCAAGGGTAGTGATGATATTCACATGAAGGGCTGCTATTGTATCCGCCTGTTCATTTGTTTTATCTATATAATCATCAACGTCTTTAACAGTTTTAGACATAGCGACATATAGTTCTTCTATTTCATTTCCTGTCCGAATATCCAGAGCCTTAATCTTGTCATAAGACTTATCTCTTCCGCTGTCTATATCATAAGCATAATGGCGCATTTCTTTTGCCATTGTATGCAGCGGTCTGACTAAAGTATGATCTGCAATAACCATGGCAAATGACACTATACAAAGCAGCAGTCCCAGGACTACAGAAAGCAGCTTGCCACTATAAAGCAGAGACTCTGTTCTAAGTGACACCACATCATAGGTTGCGTTCTCAAGACCTGCAACACGAGCTTCCATATAAGTCTTATAGGAAATAAAAAATGCCACTACCGCTATCAGAAGACCCGCCCAGAATAGACCAATGGCTATCTGGAACCTGAGAGAATTTCTATGTCCCGTTTCCTTTTGAATATTTTTTCTGAGCTCGTTACCGGTTATTCTTCCGAATTCAACTCTCGTTCTGGCAGGAACAAGCTTCACAAGGAAAAATGTAACAATAAGTGATATCAGTTTATCCGGCAGCTCCACGCAGAAGTCACCTAATATCTGAGAAAGAATTATCGGCATTCCCATATCATTGAACATCTTAACAGCCGGCGAAGCAACATTTTCTCCCACCTGAAACTCAAAAAGCATATAGGTTAGGAAAGAGCATGGAATACTCAGAAGCAGGAAAAGGGGAATAAGTGTAAGCACCTTGTAAAGCTTATCGAAATATCCATTTTCCGCAGCCACTCCAACGATAAGTGCAATGAGTACATTTATTATTCCATAATAAAATGTAGTCGAGTCAGATAAGCCACCAATCACATTTGATATGAAGCCCACCACCATACCTGGGAAGAATCCGCCAATCACCGTTGAAAACATGGTTCCTATTGAATCCAGATAAAGTGACAGTCCTAACAAACTGCTAATAGCAGATATTCCTCTATTCAGAACAATACCTACTATTATCAGAACCACTACGTATATTATATTTTTAAAGGATACCTTCTTCATAGTCTTATCTAATTATTTAACCCCATTAAGTTTATCTATAATATTTGGAAGTTCAGCATCTACCTTGTCATTATCCAGCTGGCAGGTTCCGGCATTTGCATGACCGCCGCCACCGTAGCTGAGACAAAGTTCACCGATGTTGAAATCAGAGTTCTTATTGATAATTGATTTACCAATCATAACTGCTGTGTTCTGCTTCTTGAAGCCCCATGCAACGTGAACTGATATCTCTACTTCAGGCCACATAGCATAGACCATAAATCTATTTCCTGTATAGATAGTCTCTTCATTTCTAAGATCTATAACAGCAACCTTATCATGAATCTTGGTTATTTTCTGCAGCTGTGCTTTGAAGAGTTCCTGCTGTTCAAAGTACATATCTACTCTTTCCTTAACATCAGGAAGCTCCAGTACCTGATCCACATTATGATCCACACAGTAATCGATAAGCTCCATCATGAGATCATAGTTTGATATACGAAAATCATGGAATCTTCCAAGTCCTGTTCTTGCATCCATAAGGAAGTTCATCAGCACCCATCCTGTAGGATTCAGTATCTCCTCCTCAGTAAAATCAGCGCTGTCCCCCTTATCAACTGCCCACATGATTTCTTCAGATACTCTGGTGAACTTCTCCGCTCCACCATAGTAATCATATACAACTCTGGCAGCGGACTTAGCATTGCCATCGATTATATATTTACCCTTATATTCCTCAGGATCATTTCTAAGCAGCTCACTTTCATGATGATCAAAAGCAAGTCCTACTCTCTTATCATAAGGAAGGTTAGTAGTAATATCATTCTCAGATAATTCTACTTTGCCATCCTGAACATCCTTAGGATGTACGAATTTTATTTCATCAATCAGGTCCATCTCCTTGAGCAGCATTGCACAAACAAGACCATCAAAATCGCTACGTGTAACTAATCTTTTTTTCATTAGGCACCCCTCCTATTAGAACAAAATAACACTACCTTATATAATACCTAAATTTTGACCTTCATTCAATATTTTTTCAATCAAAATAAGGATAATTCTTTATTTGGGTTTATGGACATTTTATGGTAAAATGTAATAGTCAGGATTAGGGGAGTCCTTGAAGATACATCTGAAAAATTGGGGGTTATAAATAGTGAGTAGCAAAAAGACCATTGGTTTTCTAGTTGGCGGCATAATGGATGAATTTACTGAACCTTTATGCAGGGGCGCCATCGAGGAATCTATCGGAGATGATATAAACATCATCTTCATACCTATCAAGTATATCAACAGGGAAATGAAAGACATCCCTGATCTATATGAATTTCAATATCAAACAACTATCAGTTATATCACATCTAAAAATATCGATATCCTAGTTGTCGCCGCTGACAATATAGGATGTCTTACTACGAAGGAAAATCTGTACCGCTTCATGGATGACCTGAAGCTGCTGGGTATTCCTGTAGTTCTTGCCGCTTCCAAAATGAACGGCTACCCTGGAGTCACCTTCGATAACAAGTCTGCAATATATGATGGTATTACCTATCTTGTTGACGAGCTGGGGCTTAAGAATATATGTATGCTCACATCCCTTGAGCATAATGCTGACGTTGCCGAAAGGTTTGAAGCATACCAGGAAATGATGGATTATTATAAACTGAAGGTTGGACCTAATACTGTAGTAAGAACACACCTTGGATATGGTGATTGCAGGGACGACTGCGAGAAGCTGCTGGATCTTAATCCAGACGTTGAAGCCGTAATCTGTGTAAATGATGCCACAGCACTGGGACTATATCAGGTTATGGAAGATAGAGGCCTGGCTCCCGGCAAGGACATAATGGTTATGGGCTTCGATAATAATATCACAGGAAGCATGGCAACACCTTCTCTTACAACCGCCGATGCAGATGCAAAAAAGCTGGGAGCTAAAACCTATACTCTTGCAAAGCGAATCCTGGACGGCTGGAATGGTGGCGAGTTAACTATTCCAACCCGCTTCATTCTCAGAGATTCCTTCGGTTCATTTATGGATAGAAAAAATGTAGATAAAAAGATTCTTGATAAGCAATATCTGGATGAATATTTTAATAGCATTTTCTATAAGTTCGAGAACAATTCAAAGCCTGAGGACTTCCGTATATTTCTGACCTATAAGGCTCTAATGAATATAATTATTGATTACGTAAATGATGAGGAATACAGTCCCGAAAGAGTTAGCTTTATCAAAACAAAGACTGACGAATTCTTTATGATGGGAGCATTGGATTATACGGATGTTGATGTACTGATATCCTATGTGGAAAGAGTAAAGGCCGCTGTTATCGCCAGGTTCGATTCCTTTGAAAGAAAATGTCAGGTTTATGAGACCTACTCTACTATTCTAAAGAAGGCTGCGCTGACGCTTAGAAGCGATACCCTGGAATATAAAATCTCTATGGAATCAAATCTCGGATCCCTCAAGAGACTCCTCGAGGAAACTCTCGATTTTAATCAGGGAGGCGATGAAAACTACATTAACATTTTAAATAACTTGAAGTCTCTGGGGGTTGAAAATGCATATCTTTATATGTATGAAAAGCCTGTTACTCACTATCATGACGATATCTTCGATATGCCGGATCACGTACTTCTGAAGGCGGCCATGACCAATGGAACGGGCACCATAGTTCCACCTTCAGCCCAGTATATAGATGTTAATCATTTATTCAACAATTCCTTCCTGCCACAGGAGCAGTTCAACATGGTTCTGATGCCTCTCTATTTCAGAGAGACAATCTACGGAAGCATATTGTTTGATCTAAATGATGCAGCATTCCAGAATGGCGACTTCCTCGCCAACCAATATGCTACTGTAGCAAGAGTTATCAATCTGTTTTAGTTCTCGCCTTGTGCCAACGGAAGACTGCCACGCCTATGATTATTACATAGCCTATGATGCTCATCCATTCCGGTATCTCGCCAAGGAAGAGTATTCCCCATAGAGCCGCGAAGATAACCTGCGTGTAGTCAAAAACAGAGATATCCTTTGCAGGAGCAAACTTATAGGCAGAGGTTATTCCAAACTGACCAACCGCTGCAGATACACCTGCCATAATAAGACATATGAGCTGCCATGTCTCCATATGCTGATAATTAAATAAAAGAAATGGTGCTGATACCAGACAGGAAAACAGAGAGAAACACATGACAATAATCGGTGTTCTCTCTCCTTTTTTGCCCAGCTTACGAACGAATACATAAGCCATACCGGCACCGAAACCACCATAGAGTCCGGAAAGCGCCGGGATAACTCTCATGCTCGCACCTGTTGGTCTTATAATAAAGAGCGCACCCACAAATGCTATTATAGTTGCTATTACATCTGTTCGATTTGGTTTCTCCTTAAGTATAGGTATAGACATTATTATAGCGAAAAAGGGTGACAGCTTATTCAGCATATTCGCATCCGACAGATCAAGTCTATCTATGGCGTAGAAGTTCGCAACAACTCCTGACGTTCCAAAGAGACACCTCATAAGAATGTCCACTCTATTCTTCTTATCTATATGAAAATCTCCGCCATTTGCAAATAGGGTTATCACCGCAATAACAAGCGCGACAGCATTTCTGAAGAAGACCTTCTGCATAGTAGGAAGGCTACCCGATATACGAACAAAAAACGTCATAAAAGAAAACCCTGCTGCAGCCGCGATTATACAGAGTATTCCCTTCAAATGACTATTCATATTTTTAAAATTTTGCTTTTCCATAGTTACACATTTTAACTCTAATACCTTTCTAAAACAATCGACTAATTGCCTTAAAATAACAAAAATGATATAGTAATTTCATGTGATTATTCACAAATGGGGCAATGCAAATTGGAGGGTATATGAAAAGAGATTTGACTTATCATAGAAAAAGAGCTGAGGAGTTCGTAAGTAATCTCAGCCTTGAAGATAAAATGACTATATTTCACGGTAAGTCCAGGGAACAGGCAGAGCTTGGATTATACTATTTTAAGTTTGCAGGCGAGGCAGCACACGGCGTACAGGCAAGACACGATCAGAACTTCGACTATGGAGAGCCACAGTTCACTACTGTCTTTCCATGTCCTATTGGAATGGCCGCATCCTTTGATAAAGAGATGATGAGAAATATCGGAAATGTTGTAGGCACTGAAATGCGAAGCCTGCTAAACGAACATCTCCATAATGGTCTCTGTGGACTAGCCCCAACAGTGGATATGGAGCGTGATCCCAGGTGGGGAAGAAATGAGGAGGCCTATGGTGAGGACCCTCATCTCGTATCCCGAATGGGCGGCGAGTATATTCGTGGCATAGCCGGAAATAACGAGAATTTCATCCAATGTGCTTCTACTCTGAAACATTTCTACGGGAATAATGTCGAACATAATCGCTTCGTTTCAGATACTAAAATATCTGATGAACTGAGAGAAAACTACTACCTCAGAGTTTTTAAGGAAATCATTGAATATGGTCAGCCAATGTCGGTTATGACCTCTTATAATCTTGTCAATGGGGTTCCTTCTACTTTTAATCCGGAAGCAAAAAATCTCCTCAAAAAATTGGGTGTTCCATATATTGTATCAGATGCATTTACCCTCGAATATGCAGTTGAAGATCAGAAGACTGCCATTGATGGAGCAGACGCTGTCAGAAAGGCCTTTGATGCAGGAATCGATACCTTCTTTGAAGAACTGGATTTTGAATTCACGGCGATGGACAAAGCCTTCGAAAAGGGATTAATAAATGAGGACTATATCACGGAAGCTATTACTAACAAGCTGACAGTTTATTCTATTCTCGGTCTTATGCCAGAGGATCTCACAGAGGATGGTCGTTCCAAGTACTTCCCTCTCTCAGAATATAATAAGGATAAGGTAGATACCCTCCAGTCCAGAGCGCTATCCAGAACCGCTGCTACAGAGTCAGTTGTTCTTCTTAAAAATGAAATGCTTCCCATAAGCAAGGAGGAAGAACCATTTATATTCGGACCATTTTCCAACAGATGCCCTCTTGACTGGTACAGTGGTTTACCTAGTCATACTGTTACTCTTAAGGAGGGACTCGGCGCCGGAAATGAGGATCTATACCCTTATGTTCGCATCAAAATAAATACTCCTTCAGACGCCGCTGACGAAGGTGATTTCAACAAGGGAGCCATGTATGCTGGAATTAGTGATGGAAGGGTTGTCCCTGTAAGTAAAGAGTATTCAGAGATTTTCCGCATCATGCTATGGGACAACGCCCGAATAACAATAAGATCAACCTCTACAGGAAAGCTTCTCACAACCGCATCACCAGAATGTAAGATTGCCAACAATGTAGAACCAGCCAAAGAGTTCATACTGCACGCGAATGCTGACGAAGCCTTCAGCTGGTTCGTTAACGAAGCCTTTCTACTTATTGATAAGGAAGGAAAGGAAATAATCTTCACAGAAGATAATGCACTTAATTTCTGGGAGAACGACAGAATCGCCGGAATCAAAAATACAGATGGCGAAATGCTGCTTTCTTTTGAAACTCTTATGGATGGCAGCACTCTTATAGAGAAAGCTATTGCCGAAAATAACCTGAAGAGCAACTCCAAAATAATTGCCGCCTTCGGTCTTCATCCAATAGTTAACTGCAAAGAAGAAAGAGATAGAGACACTATAGAGCTTCCGCCATATCAGAGAGCTATCCTTCGCGAGTTAAGAAGTCATTTCGATAATATCACTCTCACTCTTCTTGCAAATGCACCTGTTGCAATTACTGAAGAAGACGAAGCAGTTGAAATAAAGAGTATCCTATGGTCTGCCCTCGGTTCTGAGGAGTTGGGAAATGGTCTCGCCGATATCATTTACGGAAAGGTCAGTCCAGCAGGACGTCTACCACAGACCTGGTATACAGGTGACGATCAGCTTCCGGCTATCGACGACTACGACATAAAGAAGAACAAAATGACCTATCTCTATATGACAGCTGCACCACTCTATAGATTCGGCTACGGACTAACCTATTCAAAGTTTGAATCAGAATTATTATTAGATGGCGACAAGGTAAGCGTACGTGTTACAAATAACGGAAATGTAACCTCCGACTATACTGCTCTCATCTTCCAATCAGAAGACGGAAGCTATTATCTATATGGTGAGGACAAAGACTTTATAGATGTATCAGGAAAGGAAATACCTGTAGGAAGTCGTCTGGTTGCCTTTACACGTTTCAAGAATATAGAGCCAGGAAGCGCCAAAACAGCGGAATTAATATAGTTAGAAATAACTAATAAAGATTATATAAAACAAACATATCTTAAGTTTTAAATTACTGATATATCAAGTATAATAGTACTCGATATATCAGTTTTCATTTTACGCATTTTCCAGTTACATTTCTAAAAGTATCTATAAACAGGTACAAAATGCACGATATATTTGTAAGTCTGAATACCGCCTTTTGTTTTGGTGTAAATCAAAAGACGGCATCATTTTTGCGCTAAATTCTTATTTAACTGGCAAGTGCTATCGGGGCGTTCATCACCCGTAATATAACTTAATAGGAGGTCATATATGGCGAAACTGAATGCTGCGGCGGCAGCAAAGATCAACGAAATCTGTGAAAGATACACAGATGAAAAAACTCCTCTTATGATGATACTAAGTGATATCCAGAATGAGTATGGATATATCCCTCTTGAGGTTCAGGAGATAGTATCAAAGCATACAGGTATCTCAGTAGCTGAGATCTATGGAGTTGTAACATTCTATTCATTCTTCTCTCTTACACCAAAGGGAAAATACGTTATAGGATGTTGTTTAGGTACTGCGTGTTACGTAAAGGGTGCACAGCAGGTTATCGACAAATTCTCTGAATTACTTAACATCAAGCCTGGCGAAACAAGCGAAGACGGACTCTTCACACTTGATGCTCTTAGATGTATCGGTGCTTGTGGTATCGCTCCAGCTGTAAGTATCAACGGTAAGGTTTATCCTAAGGTTGAAGTTGGACAGGTTTCAGAGATTATTGAATCTTATAGGAAGGAGGCATCAGCATGAGTAAGATAACATCAGTAGCAGAGCTTGAGACAAATGCAGGTGCATGCACCAAATGTCTTGATGACAAGCTGACAGGAGCTGACGGAAAGCGTCACATCGTTCTTTGTGGTGGTACAGGATGTCTGTCCAGTAATTCTGCAGAGATAACACAGAAATTCAAGGATGTCCTTGAGGCTAAAGGTCTTTCAGATAAGGTTACAGTAAATCAGGTTGGATGCTTCGGTTTCTGTTCACAGGGACCATTCGTAAAGATCTATCCAGAAGATACACTTTATCGTATGGTTAACATCGATGATGTTGATGAGATTGTTGAATCAGATATAGAAAACAACACTATCGTTGAGAGACTTCTCTATGTAGATCCAGCATCTAAGGAGAAGAAGACAAAGCAGGAGGATATCAACTTCTATAAGAAGCAGCGTCGTGTTGCTCTTCATGGTTGTGGAGTTATCAATCCTGAGGATATTAATGAAGCAATTGGTATGGGGGCATTCCAGGGTATCAAGAAAGCTCTTACAATGACACCACAGGAAGTAGTTGATGAAGTACTTGCTTCTGGTCTTCGTGGCCGAGGCGGCGGCGGATTCCCTACAGGTAGAAAGTGGCAGTTCGCATTAAACGTAGATTCTGATCAGAAGTACGTTGTATGTAACGGTGACGAGGGTGACCCAGGTGCATTCATGGATCGTTCTATCCTTGAAGGTAACCCACTTGGAGTTATCGAAGGTATGATGATTGCAGGTTATGCTTTCGGCGCATCAGAAGGTTACTTCTATGTACGTGCTGAGTATCCTATCGCTGTAAATCGTCTTAAGATTGCTATCAAGCAGGCAAGAGAGATGGGCCTTCTCGGTGAGAATATCATGGGCTCCGGCTTCAGCTTTGACTGTCATATAAGACTTGGTGCCGGTGCTTTCGTATGTGGTGAGGAGACAGCTCTTCTTAACTCTATCGAAGGTAAGCGTGGTATGCCAAGACCAAGACCTCCTTTCCCTGCAGTAAAGGGACTTTGGGGCAAGCCAACCTGTGTTAACAACGTTGAGACACTTGCCTGTGTACCTTACATTCTTCGTGAAGGTGCTGCAGAGTTCGCTGCTGTTGGTACAGAGAAGTCAAAGGGTACTAAGGTATTCGCTCTCGGTGGTAAGGTTAATAACGTAGGTCTCGTAGAGGTTCCTATGGGAACAACTCTCCGCGAGCTCATTTATGATATCGGTGGCGGTATCCCTAACGGTAAGAAGTTCAAGGCTATCCAGACAGGTGGTCCTTCAGGCGGATGTCTGACAGAGGAGTTCCTTGATGAGCCTATCGATTTCGATAACCTCGTACAGAAGGGCTCTATGATGGGTTCCGGTGGAGCTATCGTTATGGATGAAGACAACTGTATGGTTGACGTTGCCAAGTTCTACATGGAGTTCATCTGTGATGAATCATGTGGTAAGTGTTCACCATGCCGTATCGGTACTAAGAGAATCCTTGAGGTTCTTACAAAGATCACAGAGGGTAAGGGTACTATGGAAGACCTTGATACTCTTGAAGAGCTTAGTAAGACAATCCAGAAGAATTCACTTTGTGCTCTCGGACAGACAGCTGCCAATCCGGTTAATTCAACACTTAAGCATTTCCGCGATGAGTATATCGCTCATATAGTTGATAAAAAGTGTCCGGCTCACGTATGTAAGAGCCTTATGCAGTACAAGATCGATCCTGATAAGTGCGTTGGCTGCGGTATGTGTGCACGTAACTGTCCTGCAGGTTGTATCGAGCAGACAGATTACATTGCTCCTAACCACAAGCTCGCTTCATACAAGATTGATCCAGAGAAGTGCGTAAAGTGCGGTCTCTGCATGAGTAACTGTAAGCTTAAAGCTATAACAAAAGAGTAAGGAGGTAACTACTATGGCGATGGTAAATATTAAAATAGAAGGCATCTCCTATCAGGTTGAGGAAGGACTTACAATCCTCGAGGCTGCTAAGAAGTGCGGTTATGAGATTCCTTCACTTTGTGCATTTAATCACGGTGAGTGCAATCAGGGTTCATGTCGTGTTTGTCTCGTAGAGGCAACAGGCGCAAGAGGCCTTGTAGCATCATGTGTATATCCTGTAGCAGAGGGTATGGAGATCAAGATCTCTTCACCTGCAGCTACACAGGCAAGAAGACAGAGCGTTGAGCTCCTTCTTTCAAATCATAATATGAACTGCCAGCAGTGCGATAAGAACGGTAAGTGTGAGCTTCTCCATGTTGCATATGTAACAGGAGCAAGAGAGGGCGCTTTCCAGGGTGTTCATTCAGAAACACACCTTGATACAGTTGCACCGGGTATTGTAAGAGATACATCTAAGTGTATACTTTGCGGAAGATGTATAGAGAGATGTAAGAATGCTCATGGTCTCGGAATCCTCGGATTCGAGAACAGAGGATTCAGCACATTTGTTTCACCTGCCGAGAACAGAGGATTTAACGATTCTCCATGTATCCAGTGTGGACAGTGCGTAAATGTTTGTCCTACAGGTGCTCTTATGGAGCATTCAGAGATAGATAAGATCGATGCTGCATTTGCAGCAGGTAAGGTTGTCATCGCTCAGGCTGCACCTGCAGTCAGAGCTGCTCTTGGTGAGGAGTTCGGTTTCAAGATCGGAACACCTGTAACAGGTAAGATGGCAGCAGCTATGAGAAGACTTGGTTTCACAAGAGTTTACGATGTAAACTTCGGTGCCGACCTTACAATCATGGAGGAAGGTACAGAGCTTCTCGGAAGACTTCAGAACGGCGGAACACTTCCGATGATCACATCATGTTCACCTGGATGGGTTAACTATGCTGAGTATAATTACGGAGATCTTCTTCCACACCTTTCATCATGCAAGAGCCCTCATCAGATGCAGGGTGCTATCATCAAGTCTTACTGGGCAGAGCAGAACGGCATTAAGCCTGAAGATATATTCGTTGTATCGGTTATGCCTTGTACAGCTAAGAAGTTTGAGAGACAGCGTGAGCAGCTTAAGGTTAACGGTCTTGATGATGTAGATGCAGTTATCACAACACGTGAGCTCGCTCGTATGATCAAGAGATCAGGTATCCTCTTCGACAGACTTCCTGATGAAGATTGGGATCAGGATATCATGGGCGATTACACAGGTGCCGGAGTTATCTTCGGTGTTACCGGTGGTGTTATGGAAGCAGCTCTCAGAACAGTTTACTTCAAGCTTACCGGTAAGGAATCTGAGCCTATTGAGTTCAAGGCTGTTCGTGGTCATGACGCAGGTATCAGAGAGGCTTCAATCGATATCAACGGTACTACAGTAAATGTAGCTATCGCTTCAGGTATGAAGTCAGCAAAGGTTCTCCTTGATGAGATCAGAGAAGGTAAGTCAAAGTATCAGTTCATCGAGATCATGGGATGTCCTGGTGGATGTATCAACGGTGGTGGTCAGCCTTACGTTCGTGAGTGCTTCCTTCCTAATGAAGATGATGACATCATGGATACATACAAGGAGAAGAGAGCTCAGGCTCTTTACTCAGAGGATGAGAGACAGACTCTTCGTCAGTCACACAATAATCCTCAGATCATTGATCTGTATGAGAAGTTCCTTGGTGAGCCAAACAGCCATAAGGCACATGAGCTTCTGCATACAACATATGCAGCAAGAGAAGGCTTCAATGAGGTTTAATTATTAAATCAATGTAATTTAAAAACCCTCCTGACATAAATGCCAGGAGGGTTTTTTAGTACATATTACAGTCTTTTCATCACGTCTGCGCACGCTTCCATCGCGTCTATTAGACTTGCTCTGAAACCTGCCTCTTCCAGCACCTGTACAGCCTCAATAGTTGTACCTGCTGGTGAGCAAACCATATCCTTAAGCTCTGCTGGATGTTTTCCAGTTTCGAGCACCATCTTGGCACTTCCAAGAACTGCCTGAGCTGCAAATTTATAGGCCTTCGCTCTTGGCATACCAAGCTTAACTGCTCCATCTGCCATAGCTTCTATCATCATGAATACATATGCAGGCGAACTACCTGATACTGCTACTACACTATCCATCAGATTCTCAGGAACAACCTCTGCCTCACCAAAGGAGGATAGGATTTTCAGAGCCATATCCAGCTCTTCTGCTGTAACCTTGTCAGATGGACTAACTCCTGTCATCCCCTCTCCTACAAGAGCCGGAGTATTAGGCATGGTTCTTATTACCTTTAATTCACGTCCGAAGGCTTCATTATACCAGGCAATGGATTTACCAGCTACGATAGAAATGATGATTTGATCTTCCCTAAGGTCTCCCTTTATCTCTTCAGCAACTACAGGAATAACCTGTGGCTTAACTGCCAGAAGAATCATCTCGGACTTGGAAACAACTTCCTTATTATCTGCTGTCACATTTATACCAAACTCTTCAGAAGCCTTATCTCTTTCTGCCTCAACAGGTGAAGAACATATTATCTCTTCACTGGCGATGATTCCTTTTTTTACTATTCCGCCGATTATGGCACTTGCCATATTTCCGGCGCCTATTATACCAAGCTTCATACTTTTCACTCCCTTACAATAAACTAATAATAGTTTTATACCATTCTGAGATAGTAGTCAATTTGTTTTTGGAAAACAGGCGAGGCTTGACATAAGCTAAAATAACATTTAATGTGTGATGTATGCACGAGAACAGACCCGAAACAGAATATGTAATTCTTGTGGCAGTTGATACCGGTGATGACCGTTCTACAATCGATGCAAAGTCTTCTCTTGATGAACTTGAGGAGCTTGCTGAGACAGCAGGCGCTGTGGTGGTAGGCAGAATGATCCAGAAGCTGCCTTCTTTTAATGCATCCACTTATATAGGAAGTGGTAAAATAGAAGAACTTGGCATTATGATACTTGATAAGGGTGCAACCGGAATCATTACAGATGATGAGCTTAGTCCAGCACAAATGTACAACCTCGGAAAACTCCTTGATATAAAGGTTATGGACCGTACCATGGTCATTCTGGATATCTTCGCTGCTCACGCAAGAACTGCAGAAGGTAAACTACAGGTCGAGCTCGCACAGCTCCAATATAGACTATCCAGGCTTACAGGAAAGGGTATCTCCATGTCCCGTCTAGGAGGCGGAATCGGAACCAGAGGCCCCGGAGAAAAGAAGCTCGAGCAGGATAGACGTGTTATCAGAAATCGCGTAGCACAGTTAAGAAGAGAACTCAGTGAAGTCGTTGCTCATAGAGAGCTGACAAGAAAAAGTCGTGAATCAGGAAATGTCCCTGTCTTCGCTATAGTCGGCTACACAAATGTCGGTAAGTCTACTCTTTTAAATGCTCTTACAGGCGCCGATATTCTCGCCGAGAATAAGCTCTTCGCCACCCTTGATACAACCACAAGAATCTATGAATATTCAAGGGAAGCCTCCGCCAGTAAACAGAAGGTTCTACTAACCGATACCGTAGGTTTTATAAGAAAGCTTCCTCACAACCTGATAGATGCCTTCCGAAGTACTCTTGAAGAGGCTTGTTACGCAGACTATATAATTCATGTAGTCGATGCTTCTAGCCCTGACAGAACAGGCGAGATGCAGGTAGTATATGAAACCCTGGATATGCTGCTTAAGGGTGCTTCAAAAAAGATAATCACTATCTTCAACAAAATAGATAAGCTCCCTGATCCAGATGACCGCCTGGGTCTTCTAGATAAGAGAGCCTGTGAAACACTTCAAATATCTGCCAAGAAGGAAATAGGTCTAGACAAAATAAGTACAGCCATTGACTCCATCCTTCGAGAGGACAGAAAATATATTGAACTTTTAATCGATTACAAGGATATGGCTCAGCTGGCTCATATAAAAGCCACCGGCGAAATCCTGGAAGAAAAGTATCTTGATAATGGAGTTTTGATCAGAGCTTATGTTTAGTTTTATATCCTCAGCGTTCTTGTCGCATTCAGCACTGCAAGAACCATGACTCCAACATCTGCAAAAATCGCTATCCACATATTTGCTATTCCAAGGGCTCCCAGCAGAAGGCAAAGCACTTTAACTGTTATAGCAAATGTTATATTCTGCTTAACTATTCTAAGAGTCTTTCTGGATATCTTCATGGCAAGTGATATCTTAGCCGGGTCATCATCCATAAGGACTATATCAGCCGCCTCTATGGCTGCATCTGAGCCCATAGCCCCCATAGCAATACCTATATCTGCTCTGGCAAGAACCGGCGCATCATTTATACCGTCACCAACAAATGCAAGCTTTCCGCCCTTCTTATCATTCCTTGCCTGCTTTTCTTCACTCACATTCTGTTCTAAGCTTAGAAGCTTCTCAACTTCATTTACCTTGTCTCCAGGAAGAAGCTCAGACTTATACTGAGATACTCCAACCTTCTCAGCTATAAGTGCCGCCGCCTTCTCCGAATCTCCAGTAAGCATAATAGTTTTAATGCCTTGCTTACTAAGCTTCGTCATAGCCTCCTGACTTGTCTCTTTCAGTTCATCTGCTATAACGATACAACCAATATATTTGATATGGTCATTATTATCCAGTCTACTCTCAGCAACATATACAACCGTACCCTCATCATGCTCTTCTGTTACCGGAGCGCCAATCTTTTTCATGAGTCTCATATTTCCTGCATAAATCTTGAAGTGAGACTCTTCACCAGATTCACTCCTTTTATCAACGGACTCCTCTATGCCATCTGGAGATTCCTTATATCTTACGGATGTATCATTTACCTGCTTATACTTTATAGATATACCGTGTCCGGCTATCTCCTCCACATCATAGATAAGGTTGTGATCTATCTCTGCACCAAACTCCTTCTTATAGGCTCTAAGTATAGACTCCGCTATAGGATGGTTTGATGCACTCTCACAATTAGCCGCCCTCTCAAGCAGGTAATCTCGTGAGACTCCGTCATTTGTAAATATTTCCTGTACCTCAAAGACTCCCTTTGTCAGAGTTCCTGTCTTATCAAAAACAATAGTATCTGTTGAAGCAAGTGCCTCAAGATAGTTGGAGCCCTTTACAAGTATACCCTTCGAGGAGGCACTTCCTATTCCCCCAAAGAAGCTAAGCGGAACAGATATTACAACTGCACAAGGGCAGGATATAACTAGAAATGTCAGTGCTCTCATCAGCCAGTCCAGCCAGTCAGCAGGCATACCAAGTAGTAGTCTGATAACGGGAGGCAGCACAAAAAGTGCAAGTGCTGAGTAACATACTATCGGAGTGTAGTACTTAGCAAAACGTGATATAAAGTTCTCCGCCTTCGCCTTTCTCATACTTGAGTTTTCAACCAGCTCAAGTATCTTCGAAACAGTAGAGTCCTCGAATTCCTTCGTGGTCTTTACCTTTATCATTCCTGTAAGTGATATACATCCACTTATTATTTCTTCGTCAGGATGCGCTGCTCTTGGTACGGATTCCCCGGTAAGAGCACTAGTATCCAGACTGGTATCTCCTTCAATAATAATTCCATCTATAGGAACTCTCTCTCCGGGATTTACTACAATAATAGAACCTATCTCTACATCGTCCGGATCTTCCTCTGTGATTGAACCGTCGTCGTGCAGGACATTTGCTACCTCGGGACAGATATCCATCAAATCAGATATATTCTTGCGGCTCTTTCCAACAGCTATGCTCTGGAAGAGCTCTCCTATCTGATAGAAAAGCATAACTGCAACGCCTTCTCTATACTCTCCTGTTGCTATTGCACCAATAGTTGCAATAGTCATCAGGAAGCATTCATCAAAAACCTGACCATTACGGATATTCTTGAAGGCTTTCAGCAAAACATCATATCCTACTATATAATAAGGAATAAGAAATGCTATTAGTTCTACCCACCATGGAAGACCTGCAAAATGAAATGCCACAGATAGTCCTACGACAAGAACAAGCGAAACTATACATCTAATTAAATTGTTCTTCTGTTTCTTGGTCATTTGTTACTCCACACTAGTAACCAGGTAATTTACTATCTTGCCAATAAATTATCTAGTCTATAAAAATCTCGAAATCGTCTTCAACCTTCTTGCAGTTCTTAAGAGCTTCTCTAATTACTACGTCAGGATCTACGCCGTCCTCAAACTCAACTTTACATTTAAGAGTCATAAAGCTGAGTGTTGCATCCTTTACGCCCTCTGTATTCTTAATTGTTTCCTGCATCTTCTCTGCACATGCTGCACAGTCTACATCTACCTTATATGTCTTCTTCATAATCATTCTCCTAATATTTATTCTTTTATAGTAGAAACGAGCTTTACTCCTCCAGGTGCTCCATGCCAAGCTCCAGAATGGACTTCACATGATCATCATCTAATGAATAGAATATGCTCTTTCCATCTCTACGAAACTTAACCAGCTTTGAATCCTTAAGTATTCTAAGCTGATGGCTTACTGAGGACTGACTTAGTCCAAGTATAGTTGCTATATCACCAACACATAGCTCGTTATCAAATAATGAATACAAAATCTTAATTCTGGTTGAATCGCCAAATATCCTGAATAATTCAGACAGATCATATAGATATGAATCCTCTGGCATATTCTTGGCTATGTTTTCAGCTGCTTCACCATTAAATATCTTCTCCTCTTTCATTTGTGTTCTCCTTTTTTCATTCAATATCTAGTATGAGTTGACATAATTGCCACAATATCTTGCCTTTTAATATATGCACGGTTGTTCATATGTTCAATATACTCCTCTCTATCCCCCATGTCAACCCTTTTTTTATTGTAAAAAGTTACAAACAACTACCGATTATTGCGTTTTTATTAACACATTATACGAAATGTTACAAAATTGTTGCATTTTAGTTAATAATGTTGTAAAACTGTATAGGATTTTGAAAGGAGTAATTATGAAGAAGCAAGTTAAATCGATTATTATTGGTATTACATTTGCAACACTGGCAATAATCGGAATACAGGCTCCAGCTATGGATACAGCAGCTGATGAACCTACCCCAATTAACAAGTTTACACTCAACATCCTTGAAGAACATAAAGCAGAAGTAGAAGCACAGAAAGCAAATGATGCTAGATGTATGGCACATTTAAGCGACAAGATTGATGCATATAAAAGAATAGATATGGCTAAGAAGGCTGAGCTTAAGGGCGAAAATAATAGTCAGCCGAATATGTCAAACATGACCTCAATTGGTACATACGAACTGACAGCCTATATCGCAACAGGTAACCCATGTGCATCCGGTGTTTACCCTACAGTTAATCACACTGTAGCATGTAACTCACTTCCACTTGGAACACATATATATATTGAAGGTTACGGCGAATATGTAGTTGAAGATACCGGTGGAATGGGTGGCGGAGTTATCGACATCTTCGTAGCTGATTATTCATCAGCTATCAGCTTCGGTAGAAGAACTGCAAATGTATATATAGTAGAACAGTAGAATAGAAAATCCACTTAATACTTAATATAATGTGAAAGCCTCAGATTAGTGCTAATCTGAGGCTTTTAGTATTTCATATGCTTTTTTATATTTTTCTATTCTCTTCTTATCCCACTCAGTAGGATTCTTTATTCTATTGGGGTCCATATTATGTGTCAGATCTGCCAGTTTAACTGTCCTGGCTAAAGTATTGGATTTAAGCCTTCTGACATAGTCCAGATATTCCTGTTCTCGCCCCTCATAGTCCAGCCCTTCTCTTATCTCATGGGTAAGAAGCCCTACAGCCTCGATCTGAGCGTTTGTAAAGCCCTGAGCCCTCAGATCGTCCAAAGAGCATTCACTGTCCTCTACGACGTCGTGAAGCAGCGCAACAACGCAGGTATCCTCCGTAGTCATCTGTTCCGCCAGATGTACAGGATGATAGATATATGGCACACCTATCTTATCAACCTGTCCCTCGTGAGCCTTATACGCTATTTTCATCGCTCTGATTGTAAGTTCGGTATATATCATACCTTGGCCCCTTATCTCTATATTAGCTACAAGCTAGATTCTATCTACATTCTGAACAAAGCTTAGAATCTTATCTCTGCTCTTCATGCTCTCTCCTGCCTCGACCTCCTGAATAGATGGAAGTTCGTCCTTTTCCACACCTGAGCTAACATCTACCGCGAAAGGATGAACAGTCTTAACAGCTTCCACAACTGTTTCAGGTCTTAGACCTCCGGCAAGAATAAAAGGTTTACATAAAACACTCGCATCCGGGATGCTGTTCCAGTCAAAGCTACTGCCGCTCCCCGGCTCTGCCGCATCAAAGAGATACAGACTAACCTCGTCTCTATCCCTTAGATACTCTATTTCCTTTAGAGATTCCTCATTAATACTATTTATAGCTCTGATGATACGAAGCTTGCCGCTTTTCACACAATTAAGCTTAAGTATTTCTCTATCAAGCTTGCCATGTATCTGAAGTAATGTGAATCCCGCCTCTGCGATATCACTAACCTGTTTTACTGTCGGGGAGACAGTCACCGCCACACCTGGCATTTTGAGGCCTCTCAGAAGCTTCTCAGCGCGTTCCAGACTTATATTCCTTCTACTCTTCGGAAAGAATAGAACCATGCCTGCATAGTCCGGCTGAGCCTCATTTACGCTGTCCACATCCTCGTCACAGGTCAGACCACATATTTTAATTTTGGTACTTCTCATTAATTCTCTCTTTTCTTACCCTTAAAGAACAGAGCAACTGTTCCGGGACCAGTATGACTGGCAATTGTACAACCTATATCAAATCTGGCTATTCTACCCTTAAGCTGTGGGAAGGTTTCTTCGATAAGTGCAGTAACCTCGTCCCCCAGCTCCTTATCAGAATCAGAGAGGAATACCTTACCGGTATAATTGATTCCACCATCAGCTTCGTCTATCATTTTCTCTACTATACGCTTAACAACCTTCTTCTTAGTTCTGATCTTCTCTCTTGGAATAAGTTTACCCTCGAAATCTACATTAAGAAGCGGACAGATATTCAGCACCTGACCGATAGTTCCGGCTGTCTTAGATATACGACCACCTTTAATATAATACTGAAGATCCGTCGAGAAAAACCAATGAACTACATTTAGCTTGTTATCCTCTATCCATGCTGCCAGCTCATCGATACCCAGACCCTCGTCTCTCTTATCTGCAGCCAGCTCCATCAAAAGACCATAGCCGGATGATGCTGCCAAAGAATCTATAACTATAATCTTTCTATCCGGATAGGTTTCTCTAAGTATATCTGCCGCCTGGCAAGCACCATTATAAGTTCCTGAGATACCTGTAGAAAGACTGACATGAAGTATATCCTTTCCTTCTTTGAGGAATGGTTTAAAGTAATCCACATACTCTCCTATACTGACCATGGATGTCTTCGCATCTGCACCTTCCTCCATCTTCTTCAGAAGATCTCTTGGAGAAAATGTCTTGCCCATGTCATCCTTGTACTGAACGCCATCCAGTGAGATATTAAATGAAACATAGTGAAGATTTCTCCTCTCTATCCACTCATTTGAGAGGTCACAGGACGAACAGCAACTTAAAATGTAATCACTCATATAAAACTCCTTTTTTTAAACTACTCTCCGAGACTTACCTTTAGCAGAACCGGATTGTGGTCCGATCCAGCGAAGTAATAATCCAAGGTCTCGACTGACTCAACCTTTACATTATCTGATACGATGAAACCATCTATCATATAATACTGAAAATTATCCTGATCTGCTCCCTGGTATGGTTGATCCAGAGAACGACATGTAGGTGTTGTATTATCCATCAGACACTGCCAATGACTTCCAAAATCCTCTGTATCCAGTGAACCTGGTTTCCACATACCATCCTTTACCGGATACCTGGAAGAATCAACATTTGAGAAGGTCTGATTGAAATCACCACCAACTATAACATAATTTCCTTTATTTAATTCTTCATCCATCAGCTTCTTAAGAGCCTTGGTCTGAGCTATCTTGCCCTCGCCATCGTCATAGGCTTCCAGATGAAGATTAATAAGTACAAGCTCTTTACCAGTATCATTTCCATCCGCATCTACTACAGGAACATGATTCACAAGTAGACATCTCTTCAAATTAACTGTTTTAACTGGCCACTTAAAAGGACATGGAAGACTAACTCTCTCAGCACTGGCTATTTCATATTTTGAAAGCACTGAGACTCCACTCTCTACATGACCTATCATATCATTTACAGGATACGGAACAAAATCTGCATTATAGTTATATGCAAATGTACTGGCATAAGGTACATTTTCCGGATCCATGTTATTCTCGTAGGTAGTAAGGTCACCCTTTACCTTGAATAGTTCATCCACATTGTAAGTTCTATCTGAATTACGGTCTATCTCCTGAATGAATAAAACATCCGGATTGTTAGCCGCCATCATGCCTGTTAGACCCGCAATATTTACATCCTGTCGCTCAATAGATGTAACCGTCTCTCCTGAACCTCCATCCATGAAGAAGTCCATATTATCACCCAGTCCGGCATAGCCTATATTCCAGGACATAACAGTGAACTCCGTTCCGCTCACCAGCTTCTCGCCTTTCCCCTCTGTTGTATCAACCTCAACAGTCTCTACGTCTGCCGGTCTATATTCCTTAATTGTGAGCCAGGCGAAGAAACCGCCTATAATTAAAATTGGAATAAGTAAAATGATTCCAACTATCTTGAGAATCTTCTTCCCAACGGAACTTTTCTTTCTTCCACTCTTAGAACTCTTTTCTGAATTCTTTTCTGAATCCTTTTTCATAGTACTTCCTTTCAGAACTAAAGCCGTAGTTTAGTTCTATTTATTTATCTTTACTACGGTTTTCCTGATAAGGCGAACCATATCCTTGCCCGCCTCAGCAGCAACCTTCTGAACTTCTTCGTGGGTTACCTGTAAGTCCTCGTTATCAATAGCCATATCTGTTATACAGCTGATACCCAGGACATTTACTCCCATGTAGTTAAGCACCATTGCCTCGCAAACTGTACTCATACCTACAGCATCTGCTCCAAGGGTAGCAAGCATTCTGGACTCTGCAGGGCTCTCAAAGGAAGGTCCTGTAACCTGTATATAAACTCCATCCACAAGCTTTATTTCTTCTTCCTCCGCTGTCTCATGAAGCAGAGCTCTGAGATCACGTTTATAAACCTGACTCATCTCAGGGAATCTTGTTCCTAGCCTATCATCATTTGGGCCAATGAGAGGAGATGGAACAAACATGGAGATGTGGTCACTTATACACATAAGCGTTCCAGGTCTGAAATCTCTATTAAGACTTCCAGAAGCATTTGTAAGTATTATAGTTTTAGCTCCAAGCAGAGCCATAACCTTAACCGGTGTTACAACTGCGCTCATTGGATAGCCTTCATAGTAATGAACTCGTCCATTCATTAAAACAACCGGGACCTTATCTATATAACCAAATATATATTCCCCCTTATGTCCTTCTACCGTTGATTTTGGAAAATCCGGCAGACTGTCATAGCTTATTCTCTGCACCACTTCCACTTCTTCGGACAGTCCCTGTAGACCTGAACCAAGAACTATACCTACTTCAGGAGTAAAGCCTGCACGCGACTTAACCTGTTCTGCTATTTCAAATGCATCCATATTACACCCCCTAGATTCTTTGCTACTTATCTATAACTCCCATTTTACTTTTCCTACTCAATCATACCAAGGAACTGTTTAGTTCTCTCCTCCTTAGGATTCTCAAAAACATCCTGCGGAGTGCCCTTCTCCAGAACTATTCCACTATCCATAAAAATAACCTGATCAGATACATCCCTTGCAAAGGACATCTCGTGAGTAACGATTATCATAGTCATTTTCTTCTCTGCCAGTTCCTTAATAACACGAAGCACTTCCCCTGTAAGCTCAGGGTCCAGCGCTGATGTAGGCTCATCGAAGCAAAGTATATCCGGCTTCATGGCAAGAGCTCTCGCAATGGCCACTCTCTGCTGCTGTCCACCAGATAGCTGATGAGGATAGTTATCCATTCTTTCCGATAGACCCATCTGATTCAGGAGTTCCTCTGCCTCAGCCTTTATCTCTGCCAGTATTTCCTTCTTGCGACTCTTATAGTCAGGAAGCTTCTTCGCCTGAAGCTGTCTGGCCAGCATAACATTTCCCAAAGCGGTATACTGTGGGAATAGGTTAAAGGACTGGAATACCAGACCAAAGTGAAGTGTACTCTTCCTTATCTCTGATTCCTTCAGGTACTTAGGATCCTCTGCATCGAATACCGTCTCACCATTTACCTTTATCACTCCCTTATCTGCATGTTCAAGGAAGTTGATGCATCTAAGGAGTGTTGTCTTACCACTTCCTGAGGAGCCTATGATTGACAGCACCTGACTCTTCTCCAGTGTAAAGCAAATGTCCTTTAGAACCTCTGTCTTATCGAAGGATTTGCTTATATGTTCTACTTCTAATACGCTCATATCATCCTCCAATACTCTATCTAAAGAAATCCAACTTCTTCTCAGCTCCACCCAGGAGAAGCGTAAGAAGTCCGTTACAAATCAAATAATATACTGCGGTAAAGAACAGTGGCCATATAGCACCGCTTATTCCCTGGGAACCCTTCATAAATGCCTGTCCCGCCCAGATAACCTCCTGAAGAGCAATTATACGAGCCAGAGATGTATCCTTAACCAGTGTAAGAATCTCATTAGACATCGGTGGAAGAATCCTCTTTACCATCTGAAGGAGCTTAACCTTGAAAAAGATCTGCCCTTTTGTCATACCCAGAACACTTCCTGCCTCATCCTGTCCTATCGGTATACTTACGATACCTCCACGGAATATTTCTGAAAAATAACAAGCATAGTTAATGACAAATGCAACTGCAGAGGCGAGAAATCTTCCGGTCTCATCTCCTCCCCAGATAGCATTGTTCATAACCAGTCCTGGAAAATAATAAATTATAAGCAACTGAATCATAAGTGGCGTTCCACGAATGATCCAAATAATAAACTTCATTAAAGCCTTAAGAGGCCAGAACTTAGACATAGATCCAAAGCAGATAAGAAGTCCAAGTGGAACTGCACCTATTAAGGTTACGAAGAAAAGTTTTAATGTTTGTAAGAAGCCTATATTCAGTGAATGAATAACTATAGGCAGCTGTTCAAAGAATGTATCCATAATCTATATTCCTGTTAATAAGATTCTTCACTTCGTTCAGAATGACACTGTTTAAAGAGTCTACTGTTCAATAAGTGCTGCCTGAACTCCATATGTTTCAGCAATCTTTGTCATGCTTCCATCATCATAGCTTGTTTTGAAAAACTTATTCAGTTCCTCTGTAAGGTTTGAACCCTGACGGAATCCAACACCGTACTCTTCACTGTTAAGACCAACTGTATATGTGAGCTTGTCATAGCTTGTTCCTTCACCGACCATAGCTGCAGCCATAAGGGAATCAATGATAGCTGCATCTGAAGTACCAGCTGCAACCTCCATAAGTGCACTTGCCTGATTTGTAACTGATGTATACTTGAGGTTATTTGCCTTAGCCTGTTCCTCACCAGCACTACCAACCTCAACTGCAAAACTAAGATCTGTAAGGCTGTCAACTGTCTGATACTGATCAGCCTTGTCTGAAGGAACAATAACAATCTGTGCATTGTTACAATATGGATTAGAACAATCCATAGAATTCTTAACCTCATCAGTAAGTGTCATACCATTCCATACACAGTCGATATTTCCTGATGAAAGCTCAAGGGCTTTGTTATCCCACTCTATCTCTACGAACTCAGCTTCCACGCCAAGACTCTTAGCAAATTCATTTGCCATATCTGCATCGAAGCCTACCCAATTACCATTTTCATCCTTATAGTCCATTGGCTCAAAATCTGTGATACCAACTACAAGCTTGCCCTTTTCCTTAACCTTAGCAAGATCATCAACTACAGCAGAGCCATTCTGAGCCTCTGTATTTCCTGTATCCTTTGATGCACCACAGGCTACCAGTGAAAAGCTAAGAGCTGCCACCATTACTAATGAAACAATTTTCTTAAACATTTATATTTCCTCCTGGAATAATAATAATCACAACTAATTAATCATAACAACAAACCACCAATAAAACAAGACAAAATGGTCATTTTAGGGTGTATTTCGACTATCTGATTTTATATCTGAAGGGTCTAAGAGGACGACCGAGTTTATTATAAACATTTACCCTTCCATAATTGAAATAACCATATTGGATAAATGTGTCATCGTCCTTTATATCTACTATCATTTTTCCGTCTTGGAGCCTGGCCTCCGGAACTCTCCATTCTATGCCATCAGAACTTACCTCAAGACCGTAGATGTGATCTGTGGCTTTGTCCTCCGAACCCATCTCTTCTCTAAAATCCAGCAGCTGATTCTCTTTGAGGCTGACCTCGCCAAAATCATTTTCAAATCTTATCTCAAGTATATCATTTATAACTGTCAAGTCCTTTACCTTTAGATCATCACACTCTCCGTCGCCATAAACCTTTGCAAGAAGCGTATCCGCCATTCTCTCCCCCGGAGTTTTCTTATCAGTTGGATGAATCTCATTATAATCACCAAGGTCCAAAAGAGATACCATATAGATATTATCCTTTTGATTCTCAACTGCCCCCTGCGCCTCACGAATATAAGCCCAGTCCCTGGAATCCTCCCAGCCAAACTCTATATACATAGGCAGCTGGAAATAAAGGAATGGCAGTTCCTTATCATTAAAGAAATCTCTGTACTGAGCAATAAGTGCTTCCATAAGCTTCACATACTGTGTATTATTACCCGTCTTCTTATAGTATTCAAGATTTTTAACCGTTTCCTCTTCGCCCTGATAGTAAACCACACCTTTTATAGTATAAGGCACCATTCTCTTCGTCATAGTTTCAACCGGACCGAAGGGTCTAAAAATAGTTGTGGTATTAAGCGGAGGCGGCCAAGGGAAATGTCCCGTCAGTTCAAGCTTTTCCTGAAGGCTGATATCCGGTCTTGTCCTATCTAACTCTTCGACCAGATTATTATATCTGTCTGCTGCCGCATCATAGTCCGCCTGCACCTTATCCATTTCTTCCTGCGTACTATTTTCAACTATATCGTAGTACTTCTTCATAAAGTCACTTATCTCAGGAATCTCACGAAGTCTCTTCTCTTCAAGCCAGCAGGTTATGGAGGAGCCTCCCTGATATATATCTATAAGCCCAATAGGGACTCCTGTCTTCTCATATATTTTAGTTGCGTAGAAGAAGCCTATACCAGACACCTCTCCGAAGGCTGCATCTGTAAATGGTATCCAGGTGTTCTCGCTTTCCTGTCTCAGAATCTCCTCATTTATAACACCGGTTCTGATTATCTTGTAGAATCTGATTTCAGGGAAATGTCCCTCGGCTATCTCCCTCTCCCCTCCGCGAGACTCTTCAAGCATGAACTCAATATTTGACTGACCATTATCCAGCCATACATCTCCGTATAACACATCCTCTATAACAATCTCTGTTTCACCTGAAGACACCATAAGTTTAAATGGACCACCCACCGCATGTGGTGGAAGTTCCACTATCCATTTGCCAGCATCTATCTCCTGCTCGACACTTATATTATCTATGGTTATTCTAATAGTTTCTTTTTTATCTGCCTCACCAAAAATTGTCGCAGCCTTATCTCTCTGCAAAACCATGTGATCAGTAAAAATCGGTGCCAGCTTCATTTTTCACTCCTTATCCGGATACCCATAGTAATACCCTATTCAACATACTCTGTCATTTCAATCAGATCATCCTTGCTGTCCCTGAAACCACGTTTCAGATAATGCTTTCCACCATCTATATAGATAGCACCGCAGGAGCATTTGACTACCTGACATCTGGACTTCGATTCAATAATGTCACCGCATTTACGGCACTGAGCCATATTTCTTTTAATCTTCTTCATCTTTTTCCCTTCTTTCCTGTGTGATGCCTTAGCCCCCTATGCACCACCGTCTTCAATTATACCACTATAAACCGATTTATTATAATACTTTAATAAAATAGTAGAATGTGATAAAATAATCAGCGACGTTTTTTATAAAGCACACTGCTATAAAGTAGTTGTTATTTTATTGGAGGTAATATATGAACGAGATACCTTATAAGATTTATCTTGAAGAAAATGAGATGCCTACACAGTGGTATAACGTGCGCGGCGATATGAAGAAGAAGCCAGCGCCTATCCTTAATCCTGGAACTCTTCAGCCTGTAACACTTGAAGAGCTGTCAGCCATTTTCTGTGAGGACCTGGCTCGTCAGGAGCTGGATGACACTACAACTTATTTTGATATTCCGGAGGAGATCAGGAATTTCTATAAGATGTACCGTCCATCACCACTTGTTCGTGCATATTGTCTGGAAAAGAAACTTGGAACTCCAGCTCATATCTACTACAAGTTCGAGGGTAACAACACTTCAGGAAGCCACAAGCTGAACTCCGCTATCGCTCAGGCCTATTATGCTAAGAAGCAGGGACTGAAGGGTGTAACAACAGAGACAGGTGCAGGTCAGTGGGGAACAGCTCTTTCAATGGCATGTTCAT
>CAMKQB010000025.1 GCA_946414825.1 uncultured Lachnospiraceae bacterium | reverse complement strand
TAAAAAATGGTCATATTGTTTGTTATGTGCAAGGCAGATGATGCTTCTATTCCATTTCCAATCCATGCCATAATGCACATACCTGTTCCGATGATAAGTATTTCTACTCTTCCGACGGTATCATATGGGTGCATCGACATAAAAATAAGTGATGAAACAGCCACGGCAACAACTCGTACCCTAAACCATGATGCCGCTGTTTGAAGAATAAATGAACGAAAGAGATACTCTTCCGCTATGCACTGAAATGGTCCGAGTATAGTACATACAATGAATCCAGCTACGGTAAACTGAATCATTTGCTTTGTATCACTGGTAAGAATAGTATAAACAGCTACAGGTATAGCACATACCAGGAGACAAACTCCAAAGCATTTTAAAAATACCTTCATTCTCCAACCACCCTTAGAAGACGAATAGGACGAAAAAGGCCTGTCTCTAACTATTAATACAGCAAGTAATAAAGCGGGAATCATCAAAGATATGGTTCCTAGATTAAGAATTGCTCCAGAAAAGGTATATGCATTGAAACTATCATACCCTCCACTTGCAGCTTTAAAAAGTTCTGCAGGATCATTCCCCCGCAATTTCTCGGTTATTGATAAAAAAACGCTTATGCAGTTAATAAAGATAAAAAAGAAAAATCCAAAAAGCAAGCAAACCAGAATGGGTTTATACCATCTGTAAGCTTTAAAACTTTTTGGATGAGTAAGGAAGTCATAATTATTTATAGTCTTTTCATTATCCATATATATTATAACTCCCTTTTATAATCATACTAATATAACGTCTCAATTTAGTTATTCTTAATTAGAGCCCAGATATTCTTCCAGACACTGTCCACTTTCATGCATGGCAGTTGCCGCTTCTACTCCCACATATCTGAGATGCCATGGTTCATTTGTGATACCTGTTATATCAGTTTTATTTTCAGGATATCTGATAATAAATCCATATTTATGAGCATTTTCTCCTAGCCATACCCAAAGAGCCTTCTGAGCTTCTTCACTGACATCAGAACCAACATCTATAGCAAGACCTGTTTCATGTTCACTGGTTCCTGGCTGCGCCACTACTGTTGCCGCCTCTGCTCTGGCCTGTTCCTCAGTCTTACCCTCAGCAAGTAGCTCATTTATCTTTTTATTCATCTCCTCCTGCTGCGCAGTACTATCTCTGTATGAAGATGTTATATATGGCGAATGTCCTTCAGCACGCGCGTCATCAAACATAGCCTGTAGTTCAGGGTACATCCTGCTATCTACTCTCTGACTATTTCTAAGCTCGGTAAACTCAGGAACTGTGAAACCCTCAGGAAGTGGATTGTTCTGATTTACAAGTATCAGCATCCACGAATTTGCATCTGTTACAGTTGCAACAGGTGCATCTGTTTCCGTAGCCACTACCTCCTCAGTAGTTGCTTCCTGCTTTTTCTTCTCCTTTTTAGCCTTCTTATTACTTGAAGCAGTCACCCCTGCGCTTATAAGAACAGTAATAAGTGTTATGGATATAGCCACAATCCATATAAACTTGAAAAACCGTGTATCACTAACCCTTATCATTTTCCAACGGTATTTCAAGAAATCCAAGAAGTTCCCATTCTCGTTCATTACTGATTCCCCCTTCTATATAGCTAATCATTTACCCCTGAAGCATTTCTTCCAAAGTACGCCATCCTAAAACAGCGCATTTAACACGTGAAGGCATATGGGATATGTCCTGAAGTGATCCAGCCTCTTCAAGAAGCTCCAGCTCTTCATCAGTAACCTTATCCTTTATCATCTTTAGAAAAATATCCTTAAGAGACATGGCCTCCTCAACGGTTCTTCCTATAACCAGATCAAGCATCATATCAGCACTAGCTTGTGATATAGCACAGCCATCGCCAAAAAATGCTCCATCGGTAATTGTTCCGTCATCAGATACATTTAACTGGAGCGTTATATCATCTCCACATGAAGGATTGACTCCGCGATGAGATTTCTGCGGACTCATCATCTTTGTTTTATGTACCGGATGTATATTATGTTCTGTAAGTATTTCATTATAAAAAGTTCTATTTTCCATCTATATATTCCTATTCTATATTCGTTCCAAAACAAAGCGAACTATTAATCACTATATCCCATAAATCCCCTGATTTTGCTCATTACGTCTAGAAGTCTCTCTACCTCTTCTTCCGTATTATAGAACATAAGGCTTGCTCTGGTAGTGGATGGTATTCCTATAAAATGATGAAGAGGTTCTGCACAGTGATGTCCAGCTCTTACAGCAACATTTGCATCTGCTATGATTGCAGCTATATCATGCGGATGGACTCCCTCAATTTTGAAGGTCAGTATTCCGTGATGATCCTCTGCCTTGTCTGAGCCAAGCACTTTTATGTTAGGAATCTTCTTTATTCCATCAAGTGCCATCTTTGTTAGTTCAAGCTCCCTGGCCTGTATCTCATCCATGCCAATTGATTCTATATAATCAATCGCAGCTGCAAGCCCTACGGCACCTCCTGCATTTACTGTACCTGCCTCAAACTTGTGAGGTGGCTCAGCAAAAGTTATATCATCGAAGGTTACATATTCTATCATCTCTCCACCAGATAGAAATGGTGGCATCTTTTTCAGCAGGTCCAGCTTACCATACAGAACACCTATTCCCATTGGTGCCAGCATCTTGTGTCCTGAGAACGCAAGGAAATCCACATCTGTATCCTGAACATTTGTCCTGCTATGAGGTACGCTCTGAGCCCCATCAGCTACGAAGTATGCTCCGAACTTATGAGCCTCTGCTGCGAAACTCTTTATATCTACACTATATCCGAATATATTTGATGTAGCTGTCATAGCAACCACTCTAGTTTTTTCTGTAAGTAGGTTCTTGAATTTCTCTAGTGAAAAGCTTCCATCCTCTTCACACTCAAGATATTTAACAGTTGCACCATACTTCTGAGCAGCAAGTCTCCAAGGAAGCATATTGCTATGATGTTCAACAACTGTTGTAATGATTTCATCTCCCTCTGAAAGCTTACCCTCAGAATGAAGCATCTCACATAGTGACGAAGCAACGAGATTAAGGCTCTCAGATGCATTTCTCGTGAAGATTATCTCTTCGTCAGTCTTTGCATTTATAAAGTTTGCCACTTTTGTTCTGGCAGCTTCATAACGTTCTGTCGCATCTATAGATAACTCATATAATCCACGGAACGGATTAGAGTTGTGATAATACTCATAGTCCATAACAGCTTCAACGACCTGTCGAGGGCGCTGGCTTGTTGCAGAATTATCTAAGTATGCCAGGTCTGTATTGTCGAAAAAAGGAAAGTCTTTTCTTATTTCCTGTATATTTAAACTCATAACTGTTTCTTTCTATTTCTATATCTTTTTAATGCTATTACTTCGTGTTTTGTTTTATTCAGCAAGGAGAAGCTCTCTTGTCTTCTCATCAGGTATTCTTCCTGCTACTGCATCTATTCTTGACTTTGCCATAAGCTCAGTAACTTCTGTTTCAGGAATACCACGGCTCTCGAAATAATTTACTATATCCTCTGATATCTTTCCGATAGATGCACCGTGCGCACCTTCTACATCCTCTTCTGCACATAGGATAAGTGGTACAGTATTATTATGCACACCTTCATCCATCAGAAGAACATCTTCTCTCTCATCACCTGTTGCAGTCTTGCAACCCTTGATGAAATCTATAGTGCCCCGGAAAGTTTTATCTGCTTTGTCACGGAGAACTCCGCTAACATTTATCTTGGAATCAGTTTTAGCACCGCGATGTCTTGATACATAATTAATATCGAGCTTATCTTCGCCTCTAACAAGATATCCTGTATCTATATCGAGGGTACTCTTGTAACCATCAAGATCTGCACAGCAGCTGAGGGCTACATTTCCGTCGCCTGACTTAATCTGAATCAATTTAAGTCCGCCATAGTCAAGGTATCTTCCACCAATGCTGTCGACAAAGTTTGAACCATCTTCAAGTTGGAATATTTCAACCAGATTTAACTTAGCAGTTTTCGCAGCTTTGATTCGTATATCATTTGCACCGAAAGTTGGGCAACCCTTGAAAGTAACTATCAAAGTTAATTCAGATTCTTCTCCAAGAATAACTGATGTACGAATAAGCTTTCCAACTACTTCATCTGTAGTTTGATTTTTATCATTTCCAAAGTCATAAGTAATTCTAATCGGTTCTGTAACTTTTACTCCAGCAGATACTGTATATGATGTACCACCTGTCTTTGCGCCGTGGGATATTTTCTTGAATTCCTCACCTGCCCCCAGTTCTACATCTCCTAAACATACCGATGTAAAGTCGACAGATCCAACCTTGATTTCTTCAGGCATATTATCAATGATGCATTCAGGTTTCTCAAATTTCTCAGGAACCGCAACCTCATACTCATTTACCTTTAACCACGTCCATGTTGGAACCGGTAATTTGTTAATATTAATATTACTCATTTTTTTCCTCTTCTGTCTTTAAACTCAAAGTTTTATGAATAGTCAAATTATATAATTTATCTAAAAACTCTTCTTCAGAACAATCCATTATCTGTCCATCACGGTAATAATTCCATTTATTAATCGTACCTATTCCAAACAAACCTTTTTCTTGTATCTGGAAGAAATGTCTCTGTTCTAATTCTTCAGTATAGTTCTTTATAAATGAAAAGCTTTGATCAAATGTGAGTCTCTTTGCCAGAGTTCTTACTACCTCATATTCTTTTCCTGTAGTTACACAATCATGTACTCTACAATTTCTTACAGGCTTTTTGAGCATTGCACCATAAGTAAAACTAAAGGCGTATATCTGTAATCTAAGTAGTATAGAGAATAGTATTCCTCTTACAACAGAGAAAAGTGCAAAATCATAATCAGTTCCTTCTGAAGAAAAATGATTCCTTACCTGGTCTGGTGTTATAACTATTACATAATTGCTTAGTATTCCATCTATAAAGACCATTAAGAATCTTGCAAATGGAATCGCCACAATTATTGTAACAATCAGATATAAAATAGCAGTTAGAAAACTGATACTTTTTGAATTAGCAAATGTTCTCAAAAACTCTGCTACTATAACACCTATAATCAAAAGAATAATAATGATTACTAATGCGTAAGACCACCAAGGTAACAATTGGAGAAAATCATTATTGGTTTTTGCAACCATTTTATCAATGAAAAAGATTATATTCTTATCAAGCATATCTTCTTTTTCAATAAAATAAAGATAAAGTATTTCTCCAAATCCCAAGATGAAACCAACAATGAAAATAAACAATTCACCAATAAATCGTTTCATTTATCTTCTCACCTTTATTATCCGATTGAACCTTTCATTTCCAGTCGAATCAGATTGTTCATCTCAACTGCATATTCAAGTGGAAGCTCTTTGGATACGTTGTCCGCGAAACCGCTTACTATCATGGCGCGGGCATCCTCTTCAGAAATACCTCGGCTCATCAGGTAGAATATAGCCTCGTCGGAGATACGTCCAATCTTGGCCTCATGTCCGATATCTACATCATCACATCTAACATCCATTGCTGGAACAGTATCTGAACGTGATATATCATCGAGCATAAGTGATGCACAATCAACCGCTGACTTAGCCCCCTTAGCTTCAGGTCCTATTACAACAGCACTTCTAAATGTGCTGATACCACCACTCTTTGAAATGGACTTAGTATTAACAGTCGAAAGTGTACGCTTTCCTGTGTGAACAACCTTCACACCTGTATCAAGGTTCTGCCCTTCACCTGCAAATGTTATACCCGTAAACTCAACCTTTGAGTCATCCCCCTTAAGTATAGTCATAGGGTACAGATATGAAGTATGTGAACCAAATGATCCTGATACCCATTCCATCTTACCGCCTTCTTCAACGGTAGCTCTCTTGGTATTCAGGTTATACATGTTCTTAGACCAGTTCTCGATAGTTGAATATCTCAGTCTTGCATTCTTGCCTACAAAGAGCTCAACGGCACCTGCATGCAGGTTTGCAACATTATACTTAGGTGCTGAACATCCCTCGATGAAATGTAGATCAGCTCCCTCATCCACGATGATAAGTGTGTGCTCGAACTGACCGGCACCTGGAGCATTCAGTCTGAAGTAGGACTGAAGCGGAATCTCAACCTTAACTCCTGGTGGAACATATACGAAGCTTCCTCCTGACCAAACTGCACCATGAAGTGCCGCAAACTTATGATCCTGTGGAGTAATGAGCTTCATGAAATGCTCTTTAATCATATCTCCATATTCGCCGTGCATTGCTGACTCAAGGTCTGTATATATAACTCCCTGTGCAGCAACTTCTTCACGAACATTATGATATACAAGCTCTGAATCATACTGAGCGCCTACTCCAGCCAGAGACTCTCTCTCTGCCTGTGGAATACCGAGTCTCTCGAAGGTATCCTTTATCTCCTCAGGAACCTCATCCCAGTCAGCACTCATCTTGTTATCCTTAGGCTTGATGTATGTAACTATATTATCCATGTGCAGACCATCAATTGGTGGTCCCCATGGCTTCATTTCCATATTATTATATATTTCCAACGCTTTAAGACGCAGCTCTGTCATCCACTCAGGATCATTTTTCTCTTTTGAAATCTGCTTAACTATTTCAGGAGTCAGACCCTCGGCAACCTTGTATACATCCTCGTCAACATTACGAAAATCATATAGGCTTCTGTCCACGTCTTCTACGTATGTCTTTTCCTTATCTGCCATATTATCTTCCTTAATTGGTATACTTTTCAAATCCGTTTGCGTTTATCTCATCAACAAGTGAAGCATCCCCTGTTTCAACTATCTTTCCATCTACCAGGATGTGTGTATAGTCAACCTTCAGTGCTTCAAGAATACGGGTACTGTGTGTGATAATAATCAGTGCTCCGTCGCCATTCTCATGAAATGCCTTAACACCATCTGAAACAGTTCTTACTGCATCTACGTCAAGTCCGGAATCTGTCTCATCCAGAATAGCTAGGTCCGGCTTCATCATAAGCATCTGAAGTATCTCTGCCTTCTTCTTCTCACCACCAGAGAATCCTACATTCAGATCTCTGTCTGCGTAGGACTTATCCATATTGAGAAGAGCCATCTGCTTCTCCAGTGACTTACGGAAGTCCCAAAGTCTTGCTCTTGTACCAGTCTTGGTATCAACAGCATTTCTAATAAAATTAGAGAGTGATATACCAGGAACCTCTATAGGATTCTGGAAAGATAAGAAGATACCAGCCTTAGCTCTATCTGCTGTCTCCTCATCAGTTATATCCTCTCCCTTGAAAAAGATAGACCCTTTGCCTACCTCATAATTAGGGTTACCCATAATGGAATATCCAAGTGTAGATTTACCTGCACCATTAGGACCCATAATAACGTGTGTTTCACCAGGATTTACTACAAGATTAACTCCGTGAAGTATCTCATTTTCTGCAACACTTACGTGTAAATCCTTGATATTAAGTAACTCAGACATTTTTTTCCTCCTTAGTCCGATCTAGTAAACCAAAAATACACTACAAGCGGATCAGATTGGTCTCGATTCCTTTACCCTTTAGGACTGAATCCATACCCCAGTCATCTGTAAGGATAATTATCTGCTCCTCTTTCATGTCCATTAAACAGTCCGCTAACGCCTTTATCTCTGATGCGCTCTCAAGCATGCTTGTACCATCTATGATAAGTGGAAGCTTCTCTTTAGCCAGATACTTAGCTATGCTAAGTCTGACAGCCAGGTAAACCTTACCTGCATCAGCCTCGGTCAGATTGTTGATAGGAACATATCCATAATCTGCCTTCAGAATAATTCCACCCTTATCATCAAAGGTTAACTCGCTGAACTCATCCTGAGTTATGCGTCTTATATATCTAGATACATTTCCAAGTAAATGTTTAAATGCATCTTCTCTGAACTTTTCAGACAGTGTATTTATTTTATTAATAGCCAGGTCAATGGCTTTAATCTCATCTTCAAGCTCGCTCTTCTTCTTGAATACTGTATCGAATTCATGACGGAGCTTATTTCTCTCATTACGTCTATTGATAAGAGCATTTTCCTTCTCTTTAAGAACAGCCTTCTTCTCCTGGAATTCCTTGGCAAATGTCATATCGAATTCCATCTCTTCCTGTTCTTCAGCCTCTTCCTTGAGTTCCTCAAGAACCTTCTTGAACTCTTCTTCATCCGGCGTATCTTCTTCTTCCTTCGCGTCGAAATAGCCCTTGGCTCTGAAACCATCGATGATAGTGATGATTACAAAAAGTGCTGTAAAGATAATGAACAGCTTTCTGATCAGATCCTCAAACGGAAGTATATATACAATAGCAGCGATTATAAGTATAACCGCAATACCGCTGGCGAAAATAACCGGAATTCTATCTGTGAACTTGATGTTCTTACGAGCCTCAATTTTAGCCGCCTTCTTTTCTTCAGCAAGCCTCTCTTCAGCCTTCTCAATCATCTTGTCGCTATCTACATAGTTCTTCTCACGCTCTGTGATTCTGTCAATTTTCTCTTCGATGGTTGCGTCCGCTTCATACGTAACAGTTCCATCCTCATTTTCTACCATACGGCGAGCGATTCTCTTACGCCTCTCCGCTTCCATAACGAATTCTTCATTGAGAGTCTTAATCTCATTCTCAACTGCAGCGATATCATCATCAACTGTATCATACTCTGATAACCTCTCATCCAGCTCATCAAGTCTTCGGATAAGTGGTTTAGGTATATGGTTCTTCTTCTCATCTTCGAGATATTTGATAGCCTTAACCTTATCAATATTTGAAGTACCTGTAAGGGTGATATTAGTCAGATACTTCTGCAGATCCTTCTTACCACTTGAGTCACCTACTATACACTTAGTGTCAAGGTAAGTATTCTTATCAGTTTCGCAAAGAGTGCCGCTTATAGTATCTGCATTATTCAGACGAACCTCTCTACCTGAGCTGACATCGAGAACTGATGCCTTCTTAGCTCCAGCAAGAAATGTCCTATCTACGAGATATGAATTCTCATCGTCATTTATATAAGCTGTTCCAGAATATCCATTTCCAGTCTTAGGCTTACGAAGTTCATAATTAGACCTGACTCTGGTTATTCCTTCTCTACGAGGTATTCCATACATCAACCCAATCAGAAAGTCTCTGACTGTAGACTTACCAGAATCGGCCTCACCATAAACTATGTTTACGCCCTTCTGTAAATCCATGCTTTTATTATGAAATTTTCCAAAGTCTCTGATCAGTAGCTTTGTCAAATACATTTATCTTTCTTCTCCTGCCATGATTAATGCTTCCATACCATATCTGAGCGCCTTGCTCCTTATTCTTTCGTCTATGGTATAGCTGCCATCTATTTCGCGTATGAAGCTGCCCATCATATTTGTTTCATTTTCTATTCTGAGCATCTTCTCATCATCATCCGAAATGGTCATATTCAGAACTTCGTAAATGTTATATCTGTTCTTGATACGACTCAGATCAAAGTCAACATTATTCTTTGAGAATCCTCTGAGGACAATTCTATAGATATTGTTGTTACCGAGCTTAAGGAGCTTCTCCTCAAGATTCTTGGTTATCTCTTCAGCACTAAGACTGGGATTCATGGTAATGCTGATATCCATATAATTTCTATATGCTATAGGGCACCAGGTTATCTTGGTTCCTTCATCAGTGATCTCACCAAGTACATATCCATGTCTTCCTGTTTCCTTTGGGCCAAGTGGTTCAGGTGAACCGGCATAGGCCATTCTGTTCTTCAGGATATGAACCGGTCTACGGATATATCCCATTGCAACATAGTCGAAGCCCTTTGCAGCAAGCTTCTCCTTCTTGAATGGCATGTGATTTCTATCTCCTCCATGTCCCAGAAGAATGTTAATCGCACCCTCACGTCCCGGATCGATTTCCTCCAAAATGTGTCCTCTATATTCAGGCTTAGCATAACTAAAACCTGTTACACATGTATTGATTCCTCTAAGATAAGCATTGGTGGTTTTATCTGATGGAAGAAGAACAGTTTTCGATCTGAACTTATAAGCACTGGAATCGCTTCCAGGAACTATATAATCATCCGTACCTGAAAGGATAACTGTTCTTGTCTTCTCCAGTCTCATCAGCTTATCGTCAACAAATATAAGGTCCTCAACCGATGGAGATCTGTCAAACAGATTACCCGCTATAAGAAGAAGATCTATATCCTTCTCATTACATGCATCTATAACCTTCTCAAAGGTTTCTTCTATCTCCTTTGGTCTGTGCTCTCCCCAGTCAAATTCTGCATCCGGAGTAGCAAACAGATGGACATCTGCAATATGAATAAATTTCATTATTATCTACCCTTTATTCTTATTTTTCTGTAGCAAAACATACTTCGCCACATTAACTACATAATTATACAGGCAAGAAGGAAATATTGCAACCAAAAAGGGATAATCAGACTCCCCCGATCACCCCTTTAATTTCTTTGATTTTTACTAATTTTTTATCTTGATATTCTTAAGGATAATAACCATTACATCCTTGGCCGTTACCTTTTTACCCGTTGCCAGAAGATCAGTATATTCCTTAACTATGGTATTGATATTTCCCGCCAGACCACTTGCAACCTTGGAATCCAGGAACTTCTTTACCCATTCAGTGTCAGTAACAGACCTTTGTCCCGTATAAATCTGTTCAAATATGTAGACGCTTCCTTCTCCTAAAGCGGCCACAATAACTCCTGCCACTATTCCATTCAGCACGTCACCGGCTATATTTAGTCCCGGAATCGCCTTGATGGCATTTAGTGCAGTCTTAGCAATGATTCCGGCGGTGCCCGCATTGATAATAGTCTGGATAAGCTCTGTATTCTTGTCGAACTCTACTCCGTATATCTTCGACAAACTCTTTATCTCACCCACTTCAAGCGGTGTTAAAATTGTTCCATCCGGAAATGGTATAGGCACGAGTCCCACCGTCAGTCCAGCAAGAGCTGAGGCACCTACTACAGAATGTGCCATCGCTCTCTTCTGATTCAGATAGAAATAGTTCTTATCCACTATTGATGCATTTATTCCTTCCGGCAGGAATTTAACCGTTTCTGTAAGCAGCTCCCCCAGCCCATCAGGAGTAACATTGATATTAAGATCTGCATCTATCTTGTACGTTGTTGCAACAACCGGCACTATCGCTTTCAGATTCTCGCTGAGTTTCTTGTGATTTTTAAATGCGTTATACACCATCCTTACATTCTCAGCTCTCTCAGGCTTGGAATAAGACTTTGTGATAACCACTATTATCGGAACGCTCTTCCAAACAGAGGTTGCATGCGCCAGCATATCGATATTTTTCTTAAACATCTTACGCGAAGTGCCATCGATACAATACCATATCATATTTATCTGGTGAGTCGCATCGTCATTTTTGATACTGTCACGGGACCATTTCCTTATGGCAGAAATGGCCTTGCTCTGATTGAGGAGTCCAGGTTCAAAACCAATTGTATCTATGATTCTGAATCCCAGTCCTTCACTCTCGTATACTCTCAGCTGTTTTGTAGTTGCCTCTCCTATACTTGTTTCTGCCACGTATGACTGGAACAGCGAATTGATCAGCGTTGACTTACCAACTCCCGAATTACCTATAACCACAACATTTGGTTTTTCCACCACGCCTGTGTAAACCGGTCCGCCGGTAGATTGCTGCACCTGCTGAGTCTGAGGTACAGGCTGATTAATTATCTGGTTGTTATTTTGATTATTATCCATATATCCCCCACAATCACTATCTTGAGAATATTCTTCTATCCCTCATATACTATCTTGCCATTACAAATGGTATAGTGCACCTTCCCCGGAAGTGTCCAGCCCTTAAATGGACTATTTTCCGCTTTTGATGCGAAGCTTTCTACCTTCCACTCTTCATTTTCTCCGAAGATAACTATATCTGCTGGTGCTCCCACCTTCATACTTCCCGGTATGAGTCGATATAACTCAGCAGGATTTTTGCTCATCAGTTCCATCAGCTTAAGAAGCGATATATGTCCCGGCTGAACAAGAGATTTAATTCCGAGCCCCAGAGAAGTCTCGAGACCTGTGATTCCACTAGGCGCCGCTGCCATATCTCTACCCTTTTCCTCTTTTGAATGAGGCGCATGATCAGTAACGATCATGTCTATTGTTCCATCCTTTATTCCTTCAATAATCGCCTGCCTATCAGACTCTTCTCTTAGCGGCGGATTCATTCTTGCATATGTACCATATTCCAGAACCGCTTCCTCAGTTAAGGTGAAATGATGAGGTGTGGCCTCAGCATGTATGTCTCCGCCCAGCTTCTTAGCAGCCCTTACGAACTCCACACTATTCTTTGAACTAATATGCTGTATACATAGAGTCGCCCCAGTACCAAGAGCAAGTGCCACGTCTCTTGCGACCATCACATCCTCTGCTGTTCGGGAAGCTCCTCCGTATCCAAGTTTCTCTGATACCGCTCCCATATTTACACCTGGCTGCTTCACAAAGAGTGGATCTTCTTCGTGAAGACTTACAGGAAGGTCCAGTTCACTAGCTTTATTAAGTGCCTCAACAAGTACAGCTTCATCCATTATAGGAAGTCCATCATCTGTAAAGCCTGCCGCTCCCGCTTCCTCCAGTGCTTCCATATCCACAAGTTCTTTTCCCGCCATTCCCTTTGTTACAGTAGCTGTCTGAAGAACATGAATAGGTGTCTTCTCACCCTTCTCTTGGATATATTTAAGGGTTTCCACGTTATCTACTACAGGCTTTGTATTTGCCATACATACAACAGTTGTGAATCCTCCTCTTGCAGCAGCCGCAGCTCCAGTATCAATATCCTCTTTATATGTAAAGCCTGGATCCCTGAAATGAACATGTGTATCCACAAGACCTGGAGCAACTACGAGTCCTGTTGCATCTATGGTCTGTATATCATTTCCATCAACATCGTATCTTGCCTTGATGTCCTCTATATCTAGGTCCTTCCCTGCACCAGCGACAAAATTATCGACTAAGGCAACGTCGCCTATTTCATCCATACCTGTGACAGGGTCTACAATACGTGCATTTTTTATATAAATCATAAAATTCTCCTAAGTTATATATTAAATAGCCGTTAGATTAAAGTACTCTAACCAACAGATATATAATAACACAAATCATCTAAAAACTGTATATATACTTTATCTCTTCACACATAAAAACCCTCCCTATCAGATCCTTCTGATAAGGAGGGCATAATTAGACGTCTTTAGTATACTAATTATCCTGGGATAGTTTAGTAATTCTCAGCATTAACTTCGAAGAAGCTCTGTGGATGTGCACAAGCTGGGCAAACCTCAGGAGCCTTTGTACCAACTACGATATGACCACAGTTGCGGCACTCCCAAACCTTCACTTCGCTCTTCTCGAATACCTGCTTTGTTTCAACATTGTTAAGAAGTGCACGATATCTCTCCTCATGATGCTTCTCTATAGCAGCCACCAGACGGAACTTCTCTGCAAGCTCAGGGAATCCTTCCTCTTCAGCTGTCTTGGCAAAGCCATCATACATATCTGTCCACTCATAGTTTTCTCCATCAGCAGCAGCATTTAAGTTTGCGATAGTATCTCCCAGCTCTCCCAATTCCTTAAACCACATCTTTGCATGCTCTTTCTCATTATCAGCGGTCTTGAGGAAGAGAGCTGCAATCTGCTCATATCCTTCCTTCTTTGCAACTGAAGCAAAGTAAGTATACTTATTTCTTGCCTGTGACTCACCTGCAAATGCGGTCTGCAGATTCTTCTCTGTCTGTGTTCCTGCATATTTACTTCCACCAGCTGCAGGTGCATCCTCGATAAGTTCAAGATGTTCCTCTCCTACTCCACAAACTGGGCATACAGGAGTCTCGCCATCTGCCACCTCAAAGATTTCCCCACAAATATTACACTTGTATTTAGCCATTAAAGTAACCTCCATTTCGTCTTAAAATTTCAACACTGACATTTGTAGTATAGCTTAAACCTATCAGCTTAGTCTACACTAATCATTATTCAGTTTTTGCTTCTTATGTTCCTTCTTCTCATTATACATAAGCCTGTCAGCTTCACGTAGATACCTCTCGGATATTTCACTGATAGCAGCCTCCGATTCATCTGGTTTAGCCATATAACAGCCAATACTTACAGATATATCAAAGGCCTTCTGATCCTCCCTACAGGATTCTTCTAGAAATTCTCTAACCTTAACGATATAAGTATCTCTATCTTCTTCCGTATAATTCTTTGCCAGAACCACAAACTCATCTCCACCGGAACGTACACATATCTCATCGGCTTTCTTTGCCGCTTTGAGAGCTTTACCAATCGTACATAAGCAATAGTCACCCTCATCATGACCATAGGTATCATTGATCTGTTTCATGTTGTCCATATCGATAAGGAATACAGCAAGATTTGTACCCTTTTCCTTGCATTCCTTATAATAGTTTTCAAAATGAAGTCCATATCCACGTCTATTGTACAGACCTGTCAGCATATCAGTAACATAGAGGTTCTGTAAACGTTCAACCGTATAGTTCAGTTCTTTTCGGATTCTCCAGTTTTCAAGCATAGTACTTATATAGATAAACCATGACTTAATATTAAACTGAGACAGATTTTCCAAATCCGGCGATATAATAAAGTATCCTAAAAAGTATTGAAGATGATGGACCGGAACCAGATAATAAGCATATGGATCATCCATCATAGCCTGAGGAAGCAGCTGTCCCTTTGGTAGAACCCCTCTTCTGATAGGTCTGCCATTATATACACCACATACCACTTCAAAGGTAGCATCCTCAAAATCTTCCTGTGTAGAATAAACCTTCTGCTTATCCCAATCATTTATCAGACACAGAACCGCGTCCTTGAAGCCTGTATTGTTACAGCAGTTTGCTTCTATCTCATTGAAGACATCACTGTTATCTGATGCATTTGATATACTGAGAATCAGATCCGCACTCGATCTAGAAAGCATACCGAGTCTATCTATAACTGTTGCATAGGACTCACGTAGGTCATCCTGCTGGTATATATGTTTTGGAGTACAACCACAGGATTGACGGCGCTTGATTATTCCAGGTTCCGCTGTCACGGCAGGAACCTTTTCGCCTTCCCATAGTTTCTTAAGAATCTTGATTCCATCCTTTCCAACCTGTCCAAATGGTTGACACGAAGTTGTGATAGACGGATCATGAAATCTCGACTGAATAACATCGTCATAGCCTACAACAATAACATCATCTGGAACTATGTATCCTCTTTTATTAAGTTCATCAACCACACCGATAGCAGTATAATCATTTGCACAAACTATGGCGTCTGGGAAGAGCCTTTCCTGGTTGTTCTCGTAACGCTTCATTATGCTTGTCACAACTTCTTCCGCACAGGAATACCATAGATTTCCAGGGAATATCTGTTCATCCGTGCAAGGAAGACCATTAGCCTCAAGCGTTTCTTTGAAGCCCTCTATTCTGTCTCTACAGAACGATAGGTCTATTGGTCCACTAACATGAACCAGTTCCTTACAACCATGGTCTTTTATCAAGTGTTCAATTAATTCTTTGAGAGAAGGTTGCAGATCATTAATAACGCTATAGGAATGATCACTAACAACTCCAAGTGTCACTACCGGACAAGGAGCATCCTTTTTGATATCATTAATGATTTCCAGAAATGTCTCCGGCAAGTAACTATCATAAGTTATAAGGCCATCGAAATTATTTAGATCTGGCACTCTATAGATAGCAGAGTCACCCACGTCATAATTAGTTAGATGTGTATATTCCACAGTACTGAAATTGTCACTGAAGCTCGCAAAAAACAGAAGCTTCACGTTATTACGCATAGCTTCCTGAATAGTTCCATATTCCGTTTCCCTTACCATATCGCGGTAAATATCCGCAATAAAAGCAGCCACGATTTTTCTATCCATGCGAACCCCACATTTATGACATTTTCTCTAGGAGTTATTATACCACTCACAAAGTCAAAATAGTAGTAAAATCAATTGTTTTACCCACGAAAAAGTGTTAAAATCGAGAACGTTATGAATAATACACTACTTAATTATAAGAGAGGACTTCTGGCTGGAATTCCTATAGCACTAGGATATTTGTCAGTCTCCTTCACTTTCGGAATACTTGCAATTAAATATGGACTCACCGTTTGGGAAGCTACTCTTATCTCCGCCACTACCCTCACATCTGCCGGACAGTTTGCCGGAATACAGACTATGATGATGCCCGGGTTATGGCTGGATATGCTTATATCCCAATTAACAATAAATGTCAGATACTCCTTCATGTCTATAGCGCTTTCGCAGAAGCTAGACAAGAAGTTCAGTGGTATATGGCGCTATATCTTAGGCTTCTCTATCACAGATGAAATCTTCGGTGTAGCTATCACAGAGGAAACTATAACCAGATCCTATTGGTTCGGTTTATCTACGCTTCCTTGGTTTGGATGGACCATCGGAACCCTCCTTGGTTCCATCATGGGAAATGTCCTACCAAAGAGCATCCTGAGTGCACTGGGGCTCGCCCTCTATGGAATGTTTGTAGCTATCGTTGTACCGGTGGCTCGTAAGGAAAGATCAACGCTGCTTACAGTTATACTTGCCGCTATACTATCAACTGCATTTACATATCTACCTGGACTGAAAAATGTATCCGTAGGTATAGCTATCAGCATTTGCGCGGTAGTCAGTGCATGTATTATAGCGATTATATATCCTATATCTGATGAAAAACCAGGAGATGAGGAATCACTTCCAGAAGGAGGTGTATCCTGATGCATAAGACTTATTTTATATATCTAGCTATTATGGTCATATCAACCTATCTGATCCGTGTTGTACCATTTGTTTTGATAAAGCATCAGATAGAGAATAGGTTCATCCGTTCCTTCCTGCATTACATACCTTATGCAGTACTTACGGCAATGACAATACCTGCAATCTTTACAGCGACAGCCAGCATAATCTCTGCTATAATAGGCTTTGTTACAGCAGTGCTACTCGCGCTGAAGGGCAAGAGTCTCACGACAGTTGCTCTCGTTTCGTGCATTGCAGTCTATATATCTGAGCTGATCATCAGCTTGATCTAAGACCTTCAGTTCTAGAAATGGTTAGGGTTACTAAATGAATAAACTATTAATACTATTATTCCTCTTCTCAACAGGAAGTGTGACCGGTTGGGTTATCGAGCTCTTCTTCAGAAGGTACCTCGATCCCGTTGAACGAAAGAAGAAGAAATGGGTTAATCCCGGGTTCTTCGTCGGGCCGTATCTTCCAATATATGGTTCAGGACTAATTGTCCTCTATATACTAGGCCATATACAGATACCTTCACTCGAGACATCACATCCTATTCTGGAGAAGCTTATTATATTTATCATAATGGCCGCCTGTATGACTCTGCTCGAGTTTATCACAGGAATGATTTTTATCAATCATCTGCATTTGCAGTTATGGGATTATTCAAGCTACTGGGGAAATATCAAAGGCGTTATATGTCCTCTGTTCTCGCTATTCTGGTACGCGCTGGCAGCATTTTATTATCTGGTGCTCCATCCTATCGTACAGGATGCTCTGGAATGGTTATCAAGGAACCTTGTCTTTTCCTTCTTTATAGGATTCTTCTACGGAATCTTTCTGCTGGATATAATTTATTCATTCCAGCTGATGGTTAAGATCAAGGCACTTGCCGACGAGTATGACGTAGTCGTAAAGTACAATGCATATAAGAGCAAGCTTATAGATATAAGAGAGGAAGCAAAAGAACGAAGCTACTTCTTCTTTTCCTCAAGACTTAGTTCGATATCACCTAGAGAAGTGTTCGATCGATATAGAGAAAACTTCTCCATGAGAAAGATAGTGATGTCACCTATCAAGAAGGTTGCTGATAAAGTAAAAAAGGATTAGTCATTCAACCGACTAATCCTTTTTAGATTTAAAAGGTTCGCCAAGAGCTGGCGGAAACAACCTTTTAATTATAACTGCGCATATAAGTGAAAATGCTATACTGACGGCACTCGCCAGAAGGCATATAAGTGTTTCGATAGCAGCATTACTACTCTTCATAAGGAGTGAAACCGGGCCCATCTTGATCTGAAATATTAAAAGAATTATCTTATGGAACACAAGTATTCCCATTGTATTAACACCGATAAATTCTAGAAACTTACTCTTTCCTATAAGGTATGATACATATATCACAAATACCGAGATACCCACTCCCGAAAGAATATATAGATAAAGCCTACCATACTTATATTCAACACTCGAGATGAGGTCATTTCTATATGCACTCAAAACTCCGAAAAAGAGGAGACCGAATACTACTGGTATTTTAAAGAGCTTCTCTTTATCAAATAATTCAAACCTCTTAAATAGCCACCCTGCATAGAAGAAGATTCCTATCGTAAGCGCTGAGTTTAGTCCAAAAGGCAGGATCACAGGCATAAGATAAGTACATACAAAGGATACTGCCAGCATTATCACTCCTAGAACAGGAATCAATTTTTCTTTACTGGATAACTTAATCACGAAGTAATACAAGAGTTGCGTACTAAAGAGCGCCGGGAGGAACCAAAGCGGACTATTCTGTCTAAGTCCATCGCCTATACCATTTCCCATTAATAATCGCAGCAGCTGGAGTTTTAGATCAAAATGCTTTTCGTCCCCTGCCGCCGAACTCATACTGTTGCCAAATAATAGTAGGGGAATCAGAAAAACTGTCCCCCACAGGAAATATGGAAAGACAATTCGAAGCAACCTCTTCTTAAGAAATGTCAGAAAGTCATCCTTCGCATTAAAGGTGTAGCCAGACAAAATAAAGAATAGTACCACATGAAAGCTAAAGATGAATCTGTATAATAATGAGGTATGCTCTGAGTACCCCAGAGCATGCCCCATTACTATTAGAATTATAGCAAAAGCCTTCGCAATATCCAGATATTCAATTCTTTTCTTCTCTTCTGCCACAAATTTTGCCTTTCTAATTATTTTTCATCCATTATTCTTCTATACTCTTCAAGAATCTCAGCTATCTTCTCGTTATCAAGCTCTCCGAAAGATCTAAAGGTTCTCAGCGGCATATATTCCAGCATAGCCTTGGTCATTTCATCCAGCTCATCTTCCTTTGAAGAGAACTGAGTCGCTGAATGCGCAAACATTTCCTTAGTAAATGCTCTTGTCTTCTTGTAAGCTAGAAGTTCTCCGAGCTGAACATCCTGATCTATAACAGGTGGAAGCTGGAAACTACCAGATATCTCTATTTCCTCAGTCAGCTGAATATCTCTTGAAGACTTACCTACTTCAACCACATACTTACCGTCCGCTGCATACCAGTCAGACAGTTCTACGCTATACCACGCAAAGCTTCTCTTATCTAGTTCAAATGTAACCGTCTTCGTTTCACCCGGAGCAAGCTCAACCTTTTCAAAGCCCTTAAGCTCATGGATAGGTCTATTGGTAACTCCAGTTTTATCTGATATGTACAGCTGAACTATTTCCTTACCCGCTCTGTCGCCGACATTTTTTACATCAACGGAAACCGTCGCTCCACTATTTATTCCGATTATATCCCAGTCACTTGCATCCACGCCCTCGTAAGGTTTAATCACGAGATTACTATATTCGAACTCCGTATAGGACAGACCATGACCAAATGGGAAGAGGACATCCATCTTCTTGGTATCATAATATCTATAGCCTACGAAAACTCCCTCTGCATAGTTAACCTTATGGCGAGCAACAGGAAAGTTGAGGAAGCTCGGATTATCCTCGAGCTTAATAGGAAATGTCTCTGCCAGCTTTCCTGATGGATTAACCTTTCCGTAGAGAATATTCATAACAGCTTCTCCTACACCCTCTCCACCGAGGTAGGCTTCAACCACTGACGTCACTCCTTCGATCCATGGCATTTCTACTGGAGAACCATTATGAAGCACAACAATTACTGGCTTGCCTAGTTCAAGCAGTCTATCGATTAGAATATTCTGAGATTTAGGGAGTCTCATATGAGTTCTATCATATGCCTCAGACTCGAATACATCTGGAAGACCTGCGAACACAACAATCTTATCAGCAGCTTTCGCTACATCTATAGCCTCTTTAAATGCCTTCTCATCTGACTCATCTTTATCATATGGGAAGCCCTTGGCGTAAGTAATCTTATCAGAATACTTTTCCTTTATAGAAAGAGCAGATACTACGTTATGAGCATTTATATGGCTACTTCCCCCGCCTTGGAAACGAGGAGTCTCTGCAAAGCCTCCTATTAGGGCTACTTTTTCATCAGCACTTAGAGGAAGAGCCTTCTCATTCTTAAGAAGAACTATACATTCTTCTTCTGCTCTAACTGCCTTTTCATGATCTATATCTCTATCAAAAACTTCTTCCTGTCTATTCTCTACGAATTTCTCTATCCATTTGAGGATATTCTTAACTGCCTCGTCGAGATCCTCCTGACTAAGGTCGCCATTATTTACAGCATCAATTATCTGCTTATCGTTTACTCCTCGGCTTCCTGGCATTTCCAGATCCATACCAGCAGCTATTCCTTTAACTCTGTTTGAAACAGCCCCCCAGTCTGACATTACTACTCCATCGAAGCCCCACTCGTCGCGAAGAACATCCTTCAGGAGCCATTTATTCTCTGAAGAATATTCGCCATTTATACGGTTGTAGGATGCCATTATTGTCCAAGGCTTTGACTTCTTGACAGCCGTTTCAAAGGCCGCAAGATATATCTCTCGCAAGGTTCTCTCGTCTACCACGCTGTCAGCATACATTCTTTCAGTTTCTTGAGAATTTGCAGCGAAATGCTTCAGAGACGTTCCTACATTCTGAGACTGAACACCATTTATATACGCAGCAGAAAGCTCTCCTGCAACAAATGGATCTTCTGACACATACTCAAAATTTCTACCACAAAGTGGTGAACGCTTGATATTAATAGCAGGGCCAAGAATAGTTGATACATCTACTGCCTGACATTCTTTTCCCAGATCAACTCCCATTTGGTACATTAGGTCCCTATCAAAGGAAGCAGCTGTTGCGCAGGCTGTCGGAAAACATACAGCATCTATAGAATCATTGATGGCTGTTTCATTGTTCTGATTATTTTCCTGTTTTCTAAGTCCGTGAGGACCATCACTCATAAAGATGGATGGGATTCCAACTCTATCTATTGCATCTGTAGTCCACATATCATGTCCGGATACCAGAAGCGCCTTCTCCTCCAGTGTCATCTCGTTAATTATCTTCTGTATTTCCATCGTAACCTCCGTAGTTTATTGCTATGGATTCTCCCTTAGGAATCCTACATTTGTTCCCCATATTTGATCAGCAGCCTTACATAGGCTTCCTCCCAGGTGCCACCGTACAAGCATTTTGCCCCTTCATCTATAAGCGTTTTCGTTGAACTGTATCTGTACTCTCCATCCTTACAAGGGAAGATATAGAAGTCTATTCCTCGAGCATTGCATCTTCTCAGAAGTGAGAGTGCCGATGTCGGACTGTCACCTTCTGTATTAACAGTACTGGAATGATACATGCCGTGAAGTACAGCCTTCACTCCATCCAGGTTATATCTATCGTAATTAATTCCAACATAAGGCTTAATGTAGAGAATGTTATCGCTAAGTTTTCCAACCGAAGTAAGCGGTTCTATTTCCCCTGCAGAAACCATCTCAAACCATCCAACAGATTCATCCTCTATCAGTTTACTATATTCTATCATATCCTTACTGAAGAAGTCCTCTGAGTAATCCCCGCACTCTTCGAGATGTGTCGCATGATGGACGTAGGATATGCCATTCATATTTCTATAGACTACATATACCCCACTCATTTTTCTTGAGTTCAGCCACTCTATAAGAGCAACTGATTTGTCGAAGTTATCTACGCCATTACTCTCAGGATCTGAGAGGATGCGATGCGCTGACACCATCATAACCGGGCGACCTATACATTCAAGTAAAACACCAACCAAAGAAGCCGTCAGATGCAAAGTATCTGTTCCATGAAGAAGCATTACTCCATCATACTTTTCCAGCTCAGCCTCCTTAAGCACAGTAATCAGCTTATTCCATTTATCTATGGTCATATTTTCACTGAGTGTATTTATTGGAGCTATTACCTCTATACCCTCATACTTTGAAATGAGCTTTGCCACTGCATCGTCAATATTCAGATCATTTAAACCATTTTCATTTTTCTCAGACAGAATAGTTCCGCCAGTTATTATTAATAGTATTCTCATTTGTTTATCCATACTTGCTTCCAGCACTCATATCATTTTGATCCTTACTCAGGATAACTTTATCTCTAATAAAGTAATTCTATTTTAATTTCACTATGATAGCAAGGCGAAAATTAGGGGCATTATTCCTTTGACTTTATCTTGTAGCAACATTATACTTCATTGTAGGGTGTGAGGTTTTTAGAAATATAATTTTAAATGCTTAGGAGAAGGGTATGATATCATTATTACTATCTTTTGTCGTGCTTATTATCGGTTATTTGTTATATGGAAAACTTACTGAAAAGGTCTTTAGTCCAGACGACCGGGTGACGCCTGCAACTATCATGGAGGACGGCGTGGACTACGTTCCTATGAAGACCTGGAAAGCTTATCTGGTTCAGCTGCTTAACATTGCCGGAACCGGTCCTATCTTCGGCGCACTTATGGGTGCTTGCTTCGGTCCAATTGTTTTTCTATGGATCATCCTCGGAGCAGTTTTTGCCGGCGCCGTTCACGATTACATGGTGGGTATGATATCTGAAAGAAACGAAGGCAAATCCATTGCCGAACTATCAGGTATATATCTTGGAAATGTAGCCAAGTGGGTTATGCGACTCTTCTCTGTTCTTCTTCTTATCCTGACAGGAACAGTATTTGTTAACAGTCCTGCCGCACTGATTTCTAAACTAACTCCAAAATCATTAAATGAAAACTTCTGGATAATTGTTATCCTGTTATATTATGTACTTGCGACTCTGCTCCCTATCGACAAGATAATTGGAAAGCTTTATCCTATCTTCGGTGTAATTCTGATCACTATGGCCGTCTGCATTATGGGCGGTATAATATTCGGCGGCTACAGGATACCTGAAATAAGTCTTACAAATCTTCATCCAGAAGGTTTGCCGGTTTGGCCATATATGTTTGTAACTGTAGCCTGTGGCGCGATTTCCGGATTCCACGCCACACAGTCTCCTATGATTTCCAAATGTATAACCTCCGAAAAGGAAGGCAGAAAGATCTTCTACGGCGCAATGATATCCGAATCTGTTATTGCGCTTGTTTGGGCAGCCGGAGGAGTTGCCTTCTACGGAACAACACAACTACTAAACAGCAACCTCTCAGAGCTTGGACAGTCAGGTGTTGTATATGACATTTCAACCGGTATGCTTGGTCCAATCGGCGGAATACTTGCAATTGTTGGAGTCGTTGCCTGTCCTATAACTTCAGGCGACACGGCATTTAGAAGCGCTCGTCTCATTCTTAGCGAGGTAACCAAACTGAATCAGAAGTCTATAAAAAATCGTCTCATCATAACCATTCCACTTCTTACGATTGGCGCGGTTCTGACGAAGCTTGATTTCAATGTTCTGTGGAGATATTTCTCTTGGAGTAACCAGACACTCGCGATGATCAGTCTCTGGGTTGCAACTGCTTATCTCATAAAAAATTCCAGGAACAGCCTGTTCAGTTTAATGACAGCCATCCCTGGTTCCTTCATGTCAGCTGTAAGTCTGACATATATTCTTATGGCAAAGGAAGGCTTCCAACTAAGCTCATCTATCGCTTATCCCGCCGGAATAATCTTTGCCACTATTCTATTTTGTTTTTATCTATTTAAGCTAAGTCGTAGCAAGAGATCAACAGATTAATATTCCTCAAGGAAGTGATGGCGAACGCCATCCTTCTTATATGCAATAACTGTGCTAAGATTTACATTTTCAACACTCTTAAAAATGTTGGATTCAACAAATGGATTTTCCTTCTTAAGTTCTGCTATTAGCTTCTTAGTTTCCAGACGTTTTGAGGATGTAGTTCCGTCCTCATGGCAGGTTGTACAGGTTTCTGTAAAATGACATGCACACTGAAGGAAATGCAGATCATTATAATCGCGCCATGCACATATATCACTTTCTCTAACCAGATAGAGCGGTCTGATAAGCTCCATACCCTCGAAGTTCGTACTATGTAGTTTTGGCATCATGGTCTGAACCTGTGCACCATATAGCATTCCCATAAGAATAGTTTCTATTACATCATCATAGTGATGACCAAGAGCTATCTTATTGCATCCAAGTTCTTTAGCCTTGCTATATAGATAGCCTCTTCTCATTCTGGCACATAGATAGCATGGACTCTTCTCAATAGTATCAACCGTATCAAAGATATCGCTTTCGAAAATCGTAATGGGTATTCCCAGAGCCTTTGCGTTGCTCTCTATCAGTGCTCTATTATCCTTGTTGTAACCTGGATCCATTACCAGAAATGTCAGTTCAAAGTTACACTGTCTATGCCTCTGAATCTCCTGGAAGAGCTTTGCCATAAGCATAGAGTCCTTTCCACCCGAGATGCAGACCGCTATATGGTCTCCCTCTTCTATCAATTTGTAGTTCTTGCAAGCTTTGGCGAAAGGGGTAAACAGCTGTTTATGGAACTTCTTCTGGATACTCTTCTCCGCCTTCTTCTGTTTTTCTTCTGCATTATTTTCATTTGCAAGCAGAGCTCTGACGTATCCTATATACCCTCCTTCGAGACTATAATATTCTCTCCCTTTCGGAAAATGCTCTACGTCAAACTCTTTGGTTCTTCTACCTATCTCACAATAAAGTATGCAGGTCTTCCCCTCTGGCAGTTTCTCTATATCGGCTCTTATCTCCTCGGAATCTCTTTCGAAATCAATAGCAATAGCACCCGGAATCATTCCATAATTCCTAAGCCCTTCATCTCTTATATCTATCAGAACATAGGAATTCTTTTTCAGCTTATTAAATTCTTCAAATGATATTTCTTGCATTATATCTACTTCTCTTTACAACTCTTTAGTCATTTATAAAATGTGTCCAGGCATGTTCTTCCTTCTCCGGCAGACCGAACTTTTCTTTACCTAGCGCGATACTCTTCATAAGAAATGTCATATTTCTAGCCAGGACTCTAACTGTCTGAAGACCTTCTAGATCCTTTGCAGCCTGTCCCTTTTCTCTACCATGAACACTATTCCAATACTGACTTGAAACCACTGGCATGTTGCTAATAGTGAAGTACTTATTTAGCTCATCAAAGGTAGCTGAAGCACCACCTCGTCTGCAGCAAACAACACTAGCACCAACCTTCATACTCTTATCAAAATGAGAGCTATAGAATAGTCTATCCAGACATGCGATGAGTGTAGCATTTGCTGATGCATAATAAACTGGAGATGCCACTACCAGACCGTCTGCTTCTTCAAACTTCGCAGCTATCTTATTTACTGCATCGTCGAAGACACATTTTCCATTCTGCGCACAATTGCCACAAGCTATACATCCACGAATAGCCTGATTGCCAATCTGAACAACCTCTGCTGTAACGCCTTCTTCACTAAATGTTTTAACCATTTCATCAACGGCTACGGATGTATTTCCGCCCACTCTTGGACTTCCATTAATTATAAGTACTTTCATATTGATTCACTCCTTTTACGCTAGTGCCTATTATACCATATCTACTAATTGCAACCATTACCATAACAGATGCAATCATCGAAAATGGAGAGACTACGAAGTTTACCATTGGCATTATAGAATTCATTGCGGCTAAATATTCTGCGCCTTTTCTCGAAACAGCAACCGTTACTAATGCTGTCACTACTGGAATTAGTATATGTATTACAATATATACCACAATCATAATTATCCCCGCCACTCTTCTTGAGTCAGACTCCGTAGTAACCATCACAAGATAATATACAATATAGAGTAACATGATGACGCATTGAATAAAAAAGCTTGGCGGAATGATTGTTTCAGTTATTGATATATGCTCCGGATAAAAAGACTTCTGAGCAAGCACGAGTATCAAAAAACTGACTACACATATCGCTTGTAGTATTAGTGCTGCAATAATTGGTGTTTTAATACATTTTTCTAGTTTCATTTTCCTTCCTTTACCATATAAATCATTAACCTTCAGAACTACTGTTCCATAATACCACAAATCAAAAGAAATACGTTAATTATTTCACGTACGCTTTTCATTGGCCCAGTTTTCTAGGACATCATACAATTCATCAAATGAGGCTGCGCAGTAGTTGATATCATATCTAGTCATTTCTTCTTCTACATTTCCAGATGGCATAAACCACACCGAATCCATGGAAGCATTTTGTGCCCCAAGCATATCGGATGAAAGCGAATCTCCAATCATGATACATAGCGACCTTGGTTCTCCAATACGCTCCAAGCATATATCAAAAAAAACAGGATCAGGTTTTGCCACTCCGAGATCTTCACTTATAAATACGTCATCTATATACTGATCTAATCCCGTCGAAGCTATTCTACCCATCGCATTAACGGTCGCGCCATTGGAGGCGATGTAGATTCGGGCATCTGGGAGCTTTTCTTTTAGCTTCTTGATGAAGTCCCCTGCCCCCTCCATTAGGATTCCATTCACAGACATTGTTTTGATAAAGTTATCATTGATTGTAAGCGGATCCAGAAAAGAAGTATCTCCGTCACATAGATCTAATACATACTGAAACCTTTTGGCAAAAAGCTCTGTACGTGAGATAGTTCCTTTTTCTAATCCCAACCAAAGAGATTTATTATATACTTTAAAAGCCTGATATATCTCATCTGAAAACGATAGGCCATTTGACTCCAGCACTATACCCAGCGCTTTATATTCTGTTGCATGAAAGTCTAGTAATGTCTGATCTAAATCAAAGATAAAATTCATTTTTTAGTGCCTCCAAAAGCAGTCTAGGTACATTATATCAGTAGAGCTTTCAACCATAAAGATATATCTATTTTGAATACAAAAAATGGATACCGCAGTCGACAACTTTGTGCAACTACGGTATCAATTTAATTACTTATTTTCCCTTCTTAGCTACTTTATTCTTTATTGCGGATTCTTTTTCTCTTTTGTTTTCATCTGAGAACTTCTGCATAAGATCGCAACCTCAGTTCCAATAAATGCCCAAAATAAAATCATCAGGATATTTTCAAGAAATACCAGTATTCCTGCCTTCTCATAATCAAGAAAGGCAAAGGGTACTCTGAAAAACAGATAATCCGGCATTCCATTCTTTATGAATAAAGACAGTCCGACACCTGCCACAATACAGAATATCACGGACAGTCATGCCAATCCCCATCCACTCATGCAATGCTTCACCGGTTACCTGATAGGCCATCAGACATAATAGGAGGACAGTCATACAGACATCCTCTATTCTTTTGATCATCATATTTTGTTTTTCCTGCTGTGATGTCACTATTATTTTTCCACTTTATCTATTTTAAATGATCACAGCGGACAGTTTGCCTGGATTCCTTATGACTCTAAGGATACATTTGAATGTGTACTCTGCACACACAAGACAGACGTTAGGGAGAGCCTGCAGGAATTCATAAGTACACTGAAGCAGCTATACAATGAGGCAGTGGCATTTCCTTTATAATACTGTAATGTTGAATGGTGTTATGTCATGGATGTTAGTAAGTTATCTACTATCCCTGCAAACGGGAATTTACGCCAAACAGTACACCAAGTATTTCATCTTTTTCCGGAATGAAAATGAAGAAACGAAAGTATTCCGATGGGCATAAAATATACACACCAAATAACAAGAGCTAGCCTTCCGCCAATTCCGTTTCCGCCAGAGGACATATTCACGAACACTCCCGTAATCGGCATAAACGTACAGCTGAAGTAGAACACTCCGTGTATCATTAGCAACGCTCTGAGCCACTTATCCATCTTGTTCTTCGGCTTCATCGAAAGTCCCGTGAAAAAGGTAGAAAGTGCCATTACACCGTAGCCGAGCAGATCGTAATTGAAGATAAGCCCGTACTTGTCGAATTCTAACAACTTTGCTGCTTGTTCATTCAACTGTTCGTTATTCACCGTAGTCAACTGCGAGAAATAGACAAGCATAATAAACGTGCCGTATACCGCCGCAAGGATCAAACCTATATTTGCTGCGACTTTGCGATCATCTTCGCACTCATTATGCAGACCTGCCGTCATCATGATAAAACCTATCGGTAGAATAAGGCATACAAAATAGCCACCCATAGAAAAATTGATCAGCAGAAATATTGCAAATAGAAATACTGTCACTGTTACAATTGCTGAACCAACTTTAGAAATCATCTTGTTCATATTTACTTTCTCCTATAAACACCATCTGTTTATTTAATTAGCTACATTATAGACTTGTGAAATTCTTCTTTGTAGTGAAAAAAGATATAACTACAATATGACTAAAGTCATATTCTTTAGAAGTAAAAAAAAGAGCTCATAAAAAGCCCTTTTTCCCCTTTTCCTTACTATCCTCGATGCAGGCTGTTATCATTCAGGAAGAAATCATACAATCCCATAATTGTTATTCCATGCTCATTTCTCCATAGTCATCCTTCATAGCACTTCTGATTCTGCTTAGAGATTCAGGGGTAATGCCCAGATATGTCGCAATATGTTTTTGAGGAGCACGGCTATATACATTTGGAAATAACTTTTTGAAATGGATATATCTCTCAGTAGCATTCTCGACCAAAAAGCCGTTCTCCCTGTATATTTTATAGCGCAATGAGCCTTCAAGAATAAGTATCCATAAATCCTTGAATGCTACATTACTATGAATCAGTTCCCTCACTTTGGATGTCTCACAGAGCATAACGGTGGAGTCTTCCAAAGCCTCCCACATGCACATACGCTCTTCGTATCCAAAGAACCCTTCATCCATTAAGAGCGATCCTTCTACAGCAAACCCTCTAGTTATATCATTTCCGTCGCTATCAATATAATATGAACGAGCCAGACCGCTAAGCATTAAGCCGCCATACTCGGTATCATCACCGACAGACGCAATTAAAGCTCCTTTGGTGATAACTCTGAAACTGGACATAGCGATCAGTTCACCGAGGACTTCCTTTTCTGCCGGTATGTTATACTCAGTGGCAAGTTTCACTAATTGCTCAACTATGTAATCTTTATCCATCGTACACCTTCCTTAATTATTGTGGTTCCCATACCCCTTGCTGCCTGATTCCCGTTGCGGCAGCTGCCGAAGTAAGGCTATCGATTTCAGCAGGCTCAAGGCTTACTCTTAATGCCTCAACAAGAAGCTCTGCATATTTTTTCTTCGTTATACCAACTATCGGAACAGCACCTTTTGCAACAGCCCACAGAATCGGGACCTGCGACTTATCTATATCATACTTCAAAGCTATCTGATTCATAAGTCCCAGAAGCCCTTCTATTTTCTTAAACTTTCTCTTCGGAAAAGCCAGA
>CAMKQB010000024.1 GCA_946414825.1 uncultured Lachnospiraceae bacterium | reverse complement strand
CATAACGAAGATGGAGACGTAGTGACATTTTCTAAAACCAAGTCTAAGGAACTACTGGCGTATCTCATTGATTGTGCTGGATTTCCTGTTACTACAAAAGAGATAGCTAGGGATATATATGAGGTTGAGTTAGATAAACAGATGTCCAAAAATATCTCGAAAGTTATAATCAGTTTGATGGATGACCTTAAAAAAGCGGGTTATGAGGGAACTGTAATAAAACAGAACAGGCAGTTATACATAAATAAGGATCATATTAGTTGTGATATATATGATGCTTTGGATGGAGATGTAAATGCGATTAATTCCTACCATGGAGAATATCTGATAGAGTATTCATGGGCGGAGCTTAGTGATTCTATAGGGCGTTTGAAGAAACTGTAGGGGATAAGATCAGAAAGCTGAATAGATGGTTTAGAATGAGAAAGTCGATGGGGTTAGGCCAATCGGCTTTTTGTTTTTGGATTTGTTTGTTATTTGACAACATTTATGCATGTTTAACAATAGATATTGTAGAAAATGCACAATACATGACAGAAATTTCTTATTAATACAATATATTTCTCGGAATAATCAAGAGAAAAAAAGAATTTCTGGAGAAAAGGGGAGAACTCACTTTCTTATAATATACATATACAACTATTTAATTGGGGTAAATAGGTAGGTATAGATTATAGCTGTTCGGGAGATGGCTAAGATACCATATAGAGAAAAGGATGTGAGAGCTATGAAAAAGAATATAGAAAGGATGCTCGCGTATATTTTGGTATTCGCAATGGTTATGGGACTTATTCCTGTACCTATGGCGGATGTTAGAGCAGAGGGCGAGGCTGCTCCAGCCAGTGCAACTGATGCAACAAGCGTAAATGACTGGCAGTATTATGATAGTAAAGATTCTATAACAGATAAGGTTCAGAAGAGTTTAGCTGATGAAGGTGAGAGAGTTGAATCAGCTAGTGAAGAGGGCAAAAATCCAGAGGATCTTAATGATGTAGCTGAGGATGAAACAGAAGAAGAACCTCAGGATGTTGCCTTCAATGCTGAAACTGAGTGTGAAGGTTTCACGATTAAGGTGGAAGCTGATCCAGGAGTTTTTCCAGAGGGATCTACTCTTAAGGCTTCAAAAGTATCAGACACAGTAGCAGAGGCTGAGGGTGTATATGATGCTGTTGGAGATACAAGAAGTGATGATATCAATGTAGCAGCAAAGAGCACATTTGATATTACTGTTTACGATGCTGAAGGAAATGAAATTGAACCTAATAATGAAAAGGGAGAAGTAAGAGTTACATTTACTAATCCTCTTATAGCAGATAGCAACCTTGATACAAATGTGTATCACATCAAGGATGATGACGATGCAATGGTTGCTGAGAAACTTGATAAAGATGAAAGCGGAGAGGCTATCGAGGTAACTACCGATGGGTTCTCTTATTATACTGTTGAATTCACCTACGGTGAAAAGATGTATATCATGAACGGAGATACAACAATACCTCTTTCAGATATTCTTTCATACGTTGGACTTACAGGAGAAGTTTCAGATGTAAGCGTAAGTAACGAGGAGCTTTTCTCAGCTTCTAATGGTGAGAATGGATGGGTAGTAACAGCACATCAGGCTTTCTCATCATACGAGTGGATGAAGGTTACTATAGATGGAATAGAGTATGAGATTGTTGTGACGGATATAAGTAGTGATTCAAGTACCAGGGTGGGGACTCAAACTGGATCAAGTTCTTATATAAAATATGAGAATCGATCCGGAGGATTTGAAGTTCGTGGATTAGATGGTACTTCAGAAATTCAAACAACATATAGCAATGCTGGATACCAGACATATATTAGTGTAAATGGTTCAGGTCAAGAACAATTAAATGATTTCTATTTTGGAGATACATATAACAGCAGTGGAGTAAAAGTAAGGATTTTGGCAAATATTCCTTCGTCAGATAGTAAAGGTGTTATTATAACTTATATAATTGAGAATACGAATGATGACGCTGTAAATGTTAAATTGGGATCTTGTGCTGATGTACAGATAGGTGATCGCTCTAGTGGTGGAGATAATGCTCCACTAACTATGACAAATAACGCTGTTATAATGACTAATCCATCCAATGCAAATCTTAAGTTCATGCTAGTTCCAGGAGGCGGAGTATTTAGTACAAGATGGATGGGATATTATTACGATAGAACATCTAATGTTTTTACTGATAACTCTGGAAATGGAGCTATTTCTGGTATTGATAGTGGAATAGCTTGGTCCTGGTCTTTTAATATAAAACCAGGACAGATAATAACAAAAACGGCCATCCTTTCAGCCGGAGAGGTTCAGACTTATAATCTTAGTTTTAATGCGAATGGTGGTAGCGGATCAATGCCAACTCTATCCTATGTTGGTGGTGTAAGTACTGGTCTTCCTGCGAATAAATTCACTAGTAATGATTCAAATAAACCTGACTTCATGGGTTGGGCTGAAACTGAAGGTGGAGCAAAAAAATATGATGATGAATCTAATATAACATTAACTGGTGATAAGACATTATATGCAGTTTGGGGACTTAAGCAGAAACAGACAGTACAGATTACAGCGCCTAATATGACAATGACTTATGGTGATACAGGTAATAAAGTTCAAGCTACAACAAATGGAGGTGGAAAACTTAGCTATGAGGTAATCAGTGGATCGGATGTTATTTCAGTTAACTATACAACAGGAGAGATAACAACTAAAAAAGGTGGAACAGCAACTGTTAAAGTAACTGCAGCGGAGACTCCTACATTTAAAGCGGGATATGCAGAAGCAACAATTACGGTTAATAAAAAGGCCGCTAATATAAAATATGCAACTACAACTATTAATAAGACATATGGTGATGCGGCTTTTACAAACACGCTAACAAAAACAGGTGATGGTTCCATTTCTTATTCAAGTAGCAATACAAATGTTGCCACTGTAGCAAGTGATGGTCAGGTAACCATTAAGGGTGCTGGAACTGCTACTATAACTGCTACAGCAAGTGATGGTAATTGTTATAAATATACAGGTTCTGATAAGACTGCAACATATACACTGAATGTTGGAATTGCGACACCAACGATTTCGACTCTTCCAACAGCATCAGCTATAACTTATAGACAGAGTCTAGCAAACAGTAGTCTTACAAATGGCGTTGCTAAGGCTGGAACATTAACTGTTCCTGGTACATTCACATGGAAGGCTTCTAGTACAAAGCCATCTGTAAGTGACAGCCAGAGTACACAGTATGATGTTGTATTTACACCAAGCAATACTACAAACTGCAAGTCGGTAGAGTGCAAAGTCAAACTTACAGTAAATAAAGCAAATCCAGTAGTAACTGCACCAACAGCTAAGAGTCTTACATATAATGGATCAGAACAGGCGCTCGTAAATGCAGGTTCTACTACCGGAGGAACATTACAATATGCAATAGGAACAAGCACTAGCAGTGCTCCAACCTCTGGATGGGGTACAGGTATTCCTTCTAAAACAAATGCCGGTACATATTATGTATGGTATAAGGTTGTAGGTGGTACAAACTATAATGATGTTAGTGCTAAATGTGTAACAGTAACAATAGCTAAAAAAGAAATTAGTATAGTTTGGTCTAATACAGTATTTACATATGATGCTAAGTCACATGTTCCTACGGCTACAGCAACAGGGCTTATTGGAACAGATGCTTGTTCAGTCACAGTTTCTGGAGCAAAAACAGATGCTGGAGATTATACAGCGACTGCTTCAGCTTTATCAAATAACAATTATAAATTACCTTCAAACGTAACTACGGAATTTGTAATTCATAAGAAGAATATATCTTCCGCAAACGTGACACTTGGTCCAACACATACATATGATGGAACCACAAAAACACAGACTATTAATAGTGTAGTGGTTGATGGATTAAATGTAACATATGATGTAGTAGGAAATACTGGTAAAAATGCTGGTGATTATAACATTACAGTTTTAGGTAAAGGTAATTTCGAGGGTTATAAAAATGTTCCTTGGATAATTAAGAGGGCAGATCTTAATGTAGTAGTTACACCATATTCTGCAAAGTATGATGGACAAAGTCACGGAATCTATGTAAGTGCAAATGGAGGATCTGAGATCACATACAGCATGCTCGAGTCTGGTCCTTACACTATCTACAATCCTACAATTAAAGATGTGAATCCTGCGGATGGTGGAAATTACACTGTATATTACAAGGTGGAAAAAGATAATTACAATACAGTCACAGGTCATTCGACAGTTACAATACTTAAGCGTAACATTACACTTACATCAGCAACTGATGAAAAAGTCTATGATTCAGAAGCGCTTACAAATGATACAGTAACAGTTACTGGTGATGGATTTGTAACAGGAGAGGGTGCATCTTATGATGTGACAGGTACACAGACGGGTGCTGGTCAAAGTGATAATAGTTTCACATATACATTAAATGAAAATACATTTGCTATAAACTATGACATTAATGTAGTGTTTGGAAAGCTTACAGTACATAAAGCTAATCCTGTAGTCGCTGTTAATGGTAAGACTGATCTGGTATATACAGGTCTGAATCAGGAGCTAGTTACAGGTGAAGTAGAAGGCGGAATCCTGTATTATGCTTTAGGAGAAGATGATACAACTGTTCCAACTGAGGATAAGTGGTCTGAGATAATTCCAGAAGGAAAAGATGCAAAAGACTACTTTGTTTGGTACAAGGTCACAGGAGATCCAAATCATAATGATGCTGCTCCTGTATGTGAAACAGTAAATATTGAGCAGGCTCCAGTTACCGTAGCTGCAGATTCAGCAACAAAGATCTACGGTGATGAGGATCCAGAGTTAACAGCGCAAGTAACAGGAATGCAAAATGATGAGTCAATAGAACTTATAGTTTATTCTATCGCAAGAGCTGAAGGAGAAAATGTAGGAGAGTATACTATAACTCCAGCAGGCGATGCGAGTCAGGGCAACTATTCAGTAACTTATGTGACAAAGACATTTACAATAACTAGAGCTCCACTAACTATAGCTGCAGATGAGCAAACTAAGATATATGGAGAGGAAGATCCTGAACTTACAGTTACTATTACTGGATTTAAGAGAGATGATACTAGAGAAGATCTTGTTGATCAGGGTGCTCTTGTATGGAGTATAAATCGCGAAGGTGATGGCACAGTAGTAGATGAAGAAGAAAATCAGAATGTTGGAGAATATATCATAACTCCAGCAGGAGATGAGGAACAGGGTAACTACTTTGTTACATATAAAACATCTACACTTACAATTACACCTGCAACCCTTAGAATAGCAGCTGATATTCAGACAAAGGTATATGGAGAAGATGATCCAGTATTTACATATGTAGTAAATGAAGAGGACCTCAGATATGCCGATACTGAAGAAAGTATCATAACAGGAATTTTAACTAGAGATATAAATGTAGCAATAGATGAAGGCGTAGATATAGCCGGTGAGTATTTAGAAAAGCGTGAAGATGTAGGAATATATACAATAATGCTTGGAACACTTTCAGCTGGTGATAATTACGTAATTGATTATACAGAAAATACTCTCGAGATAACAAAGAGACCTATTACAATAACTGCTGATGATAAAGAAAAGTATTATGGAGAGGAAGATCCGGAACTTACATTTACATTATCAGAAGAAACTCCTCTTGTATACGAAGATACAATTGATGCAGTTGAGATAAGTCTTGTTAGAGAAGAGGGTGAGAAGTTTGGAGAGTATGTTATAACAGCTTCTGATATCCAGAGTGAGAATTATGAAGTGACATTTGAAGATGGAACATTTACTATACTCAAGGTTGAAACAGCTGGAGATACAGATGTAATAGCTGATGAGGATGCAGTTCAAAGTATTGATGTTGCAACTGACATGGATGAGGTACTTGATGAACTTCTTTCAGAAGAAGATAGACAGATGATTGAAGACGGTGCAGGAATCAGAGTTTACTTTGAAATTAGCAAACAGGCACCTGTAAAACCTGAAGAGAAGCCTATCATTGAAGAAGCACTTCCAATGGGATTCCAGATGGGAGTAAACTATGACATTAGTCTCTTCAAGAAGTATTCCTTTAAGGAAGAGCCGGATCAGATACACGAAATACCTAATGCAGTAATGTTTGAGTTTAATACAGGTTATGGACTTCCAGAAGTTCCAGAAGGAGCAACTAGAGAGTTTGAAATAATTCGTGTTCACGATGGAGAGGCTCAGGTTATACCTTCAGAATATGATGCTGAAAAGCATGTTGTTAAGTTTAAGTCAGACAGATTCTCAACATATACACTGGCTTACAAGGATGTAATGAAGAAGACAGATGTTAAGTCTGTGATACATGGAGTTAAGACTGGTGATCCAATAAGCATGGCATTAGTACTTACACTTATGACAGTATCAGCATTTGGAATAGGAAATATCCTATATAGAAAAAGAAAAAATAATCTTTCTCGCTAAGAAGATTGATTAATTTCATAGCTCAAAATGTGCTACCCGGTACTCGACTATTAATAGTCGCTCCCAAGTACCTAAAGGGTAGCACATTTTAATTTGCTGATATTTTAGTTTTCTGTTATAGAAGATTTACAAGTTCCTCAGGTGTTTCGGCAAAGGTTGTGGCACCTTGCTCAATGAGATAGTCTTTATCTCTGAATCCCCAAAGAACGGAGATGCAAGGAAGGTTGGAGTTCCTTGCTGTCTGAAGGTCGACCTCAGAGTCGCCGATATAGATAGCTTCATCTTTTGTTGAACCAAGTTCATTTAAAGCCTGTTCCACCATGTCGGGAGCGGGCTTTCTCTTTGTTCCGGATGTCTCTCCGATAGCAACGTCGACATATTCATTGAAGAACTTCTCGTTTAATTCTTTAACTGCTGAGTCTATCTTGTTAGAGACAATGGCCATCTTGTAGCCTTTTTCCTTGAGCTTCTTCATAGCATCTAGTATTCCTTCGTATGGACATGTATTATCCAGACAGTGAATATCGTAGTGCTCTTTAAATATAGGAAGCATTTCATCTATTGTTTCAGATGGAGTTCCCTCGATGACAGCGCATTCTAGGGCGTATCTTATTCCGCTTCCGAAGAAACGTCTATATTCTTCAATGGTATGCTCTGGCATATTGTATTTTCTTAGTACATAATTAACCGAATCTCTTAAATCTATAAGTGTATTTAGGACGGTTCCGTCCATATCCCAGACAATTGTAGTGATCATAATTAACCTCGCATGTTTTAATATTTAACAGATATTAGTTTGTTCCTAACCATGAAGCTTATTCTACCACATCAAAGTACATATTTCTAAGCATATTATTCTTACTTTGCTTGATATGAATCTACCGTTGTACTATACTAGTCTCTCAGGGGAAAAATAGATAGGATGAATATAAATGGAAAATTATGATGAAAACACAAAAGTGGAAATGATGGAGGAAGAAGAGGAGGTTGCCCAGGATAATAAGATGGGTACGCTTCCGGTTAAGAGACTGATTGTTTCGATGTCGCTCCCTATGATGATATCTATGCTGGTTCAGGCGATGTATAACATCGTAGATAGTATCTTCGTATCGCATCTAAGTGAGGATGCGCTTACCGCGGTGACACTCGCGTTCCCGCTTCAAATGATGATAATCTCAGTGGGAAGTGGTACAGGAGTAGGTATAAATGCTCTGTTGTCCAAAGCTCTTGGAGAAAAGAAGCAGAAGAGAGCGAATAAGGCTGCAAATAATGGACTGTTGCTTACTTTCATAAGTTTTATTGTCTTTGTAGCTGTAGGTATATTTCTTGCTGAGCCTTTTATCAAGTCGCAAACAGATAGCATAAATATTGCAAATATGGGTACAGTGTATCTATATACCTGTTGTACGCTTTCGATAGGAGTTTTCTTCCAGATGACATTTGAGCGACTACTTCAGTCGACAGGAAGAACTCACCTCAGTATGATATCTCAGATCACGGGTGCTGTTATAAATATCATCTTTGATCCTATATTTATCTTTGGATACTTCGGCATAGAAGGAATGGGTGTCATAGGCGCTGCCTATGCTACAGTTCTTGGCCAGTGTATTGCGGCAATTGTAGGACTTGTTCTGAACGTGAAATTCAATCCTTATATTAAAATATCTCTTAAGAAGATGTTTAAGCCTTCATGGAAGATTATCCGCAGAATATATGCTGTCGGAGTTCCATCTATACTCATGATGGCTATTGGTTCAATTATGTCTTACTGTATGAATCAGATACTAGGAATCTTCTCAAGTACAGCAGTGGCAGTGTTTGGTGCGTACTTCAAGCTTCAGAGCTTTATCTTTATGCCTATCTTCGGACTTAATAATGGACTGATTCCTGTATTGGCATATAACTATGGTGCGCGAAGTAAGGAGAGAATCCGTGAGGCTGTGAAGTTTTCTATGAAGCTTGCGCTTTCGATAATGATAATTGGAACGATAGTTTTCTGGAGTATTCCAAGGCTGCTTTTGGGATTCTTTGATGCTTCTGATTACATGCTATCACTCGGAGTTCCAGCACTTAGGATTATCAGTTTATCCTTCCCTATTGCTTCTCTTTGCATCGCTATGGGTTCTATGTTCCAGGCATTTTCGAAGAGTAAATATTCCCTTATAGTTTCTGTTGGTAGACAGCTAGTTGTTCTGATTCCCGTTGCATGGCTTCTAGCTCAGACGGGTGAGGTGCAAAATGTATGGTGGGCATTTCCGGTTGCTGAGCTGATGTCCCTTGCGCTATCTGTATATTTCTATAGAAGAATAAATCGCAACATAGTTATGAATCTTTAATATTTTAAATATCTAATCTGGTAAATAGGAAGAGTATGAATAACAAGAAGAACAAAAAGAAAAATAAACTCACGACTTTAGATATCGTGAGATATATTATTTTCGGGATATGTCTTATTCCCGAGTTTGTTATTCTGGTGGCAATTTCTTGTTATGACGCCTATTTGTTTGGAAATGAGGGCCAGTTTCTCCACTCTGATTATGTTATTGCTGTTGCGATAACTGTCATTACTGCTTTCTTCTTAGCGGTAACAATCATAAGTCTTATAAAAACTAAACTAAAGTTCAAGGGCGCCATTGTTACATCCATCTCTTATAAGCTTGGACTTTTCATAATCCTTTTGGGGGCGGTGGAAAGCACTGAAGATGTGGCTAGATCGCTGCCAATTACATTTGTGGTAATTGGCCTGTTCTCTATAGTAATTGCACTATTATGTGATATTTCTGTACTTCGAAATTCCATGAAAGAAAAAAAGAGGAAACTTGTAGTAAAGACCAAGGCGAAGCATTTTGGGGGCTATGATATTGATAGATTATATAAAAGGGCTGAGGAAGAGTACCTGCATCTATATAATCTAAATCCGGAAAGACTTATGGAGGAAGACAGGATACGGATATACGATTACGCGGCGAATGAGATGACATACTTCCTCACATGGCTTATTCGTAAGAATTATATAAGCCTTAAGCTTCGAAAAAAGCTTGGAAATGAAGTGATAAGTGGTTTTCAGGATGAGAGTATTAATCCAACGCTTATCATGAGAAATGTGGTCGATTATACGCTGAGATTTAAAGATATTTCGGATAATATCAGTTTCTTTGCTGATGCTTATCTGACTCTACCTAACATAAAGCGTGAGATGTATTCAGGGGTATACCATGCAAGATATATCTTTGATTATTATAGGGTTGTAGTTCGTAAAAATGAATATGGAATACCAATTAAGTACTGTCATACATTTTCCTGGGATACATATAATAAGCTGGAACGTGTAATAGATAGGAGATTCCGAGATATATGTGCCATTATAAGTGAGGGAAGAAGTAATCCTAGTTATAAGAAAGGAAGTGTATATTCGTCTGTTTATAATGTGGATATAGAGGTATGTGCAAAGAGAGATGTACAGGACGATTACATTGAGAGATGCAAGGAAACATTTGACGATTACTCTTTTAGGATAAATGATGAACTTGTGAAGAAGACTTACAAGCTTGTTGAGAAGAGAGTTCCTGGTCAGGAATATGTTCGGGATAATCTGAGGCCTTCTTCTATAGATATACATGCCCCTTTAGAGGATGATGAGGCATATATTGTATATGGACGTTTACAGCTTCCAGATGAAGAGCATTTTCCTATAATTATAAGTTGGGTTCTACGAAAGGGTGTGCTTCTAAATGTGGCTTTCCTGGGAGACTATATCCTTCCATGGGATTTTGAGGCGGACATTATATATAAGAAGAAAGTGGCTGAGAAGCAACTGGCGGATGCACTTGCGAAGTATAGATACACCGGACATCGTTCGATAACTAAAGAAGTGACAGAGAACCTTTTGAAGGAAGGCGTGCTTGTAAAGGAACAGCTGGTTACTCGAGGATTTAATGATTATCAGACTCACGAAGTCTACCTTCCGCAGGAGATAAAGGATATCAAGGATTACTATGTAAGCATGGCTGAAGCACTTATATGTGAAGGGCTGGCGGACTTCTACATCTGCCGACCTGAGTATACGAATAATTCGCTAATCCCAACTAAGATAAGAGTTGAGGCGAAGAAGATGGATGTATACGAAAGACTTGTTTTCTTAGACAAGGTGGGTATTGCAGTTCGCGACATTTAAATGACATTTGACGACATATATTTTTTATTGGAATAAGAATTAAGGTAATCTTAAGGAAATTTTTATATTAATTCAATAGAATGGACTTAATGTATATGATAGTATTATTCAAGTGCTAATTGTAAAGCTTTTATAATGAAAAAAGTGAAAGGAAAAAAGGACTAAGATGAGCGAAGCAAAAGAAACAGCAAAGAAGAATGACTGGAATGAAAAGTTCGGCAAGAAGGACGGTAAGAAAGCAGGCAAGAAGGGCCTGATAATTGGAATCGTTGTAGCCGTAGTTTTCATTGTAGCAGCTATTGGAATATTCAATAAGCTGAAACAGGGGATGCAGGCTGCGAAGGATGCTCTTGGTGACGGAGCTATCGTGGATGAGTATGGCAAGAAGGATATGTCAACCTACGTTGATGTGACAGGAACTGTTGAGAGTCAGGAGGTTGTAAATGTAACAACATCTCTTGCTTATCCTGTTGATGAGATAAAGGTTGAGGTTGGAGATCACGTTAAGAAGGGTGATGTTCTGTGCAAGATAAACACAGACGATATAGATGAGAAGATTGAAGCGCTCGAGGCTCAGGCTTCAGATGAAGATAGAATGAAGGCTAAGGAACTCGAGAGTGCAGCACACAGCGTAAATGCTGCTGCCGGCAGCAAGAACAGGGCTGTAAATGAAGCCGGTCGAGCTATCGAGGGAAGCAAGGCGGAGTATGATGCTGCTGTTGCAGAGTATAACGCTTTGAAAGAAGCTTATGACACTGCTGTAGCAGAAAGAACTGCTTATGCAGCGGCTAAAAAAGAATATGACGATGCTATGAAGGCAAAACAGGAAACTACAGAAGCTCCTGCTCCGGCAGATGAAGCTCCTGTAGAGGGTGAAACACCAGCAGAAGGTGAGGGAACAACGGAAGCACCTGCTCCAGCACCTGAACCTACTCCGGAACCGGTTGCACCAACACCTCCTGCAATGACTGATAAAGAATTCGAAGCGCTAGAGCTAGAGTATCAAACAGCTGCTGCAAAGGTACCGGCTGCTGAGGCTGCTTACAATCAGGCTTCTGGTTCCTACAACGACACAGTTGCTGCTGCGGCTGAGGGTTATCAGACGGCTAAGGATCAGAGTGATCTGACAGTTATCAGCAACACCCAGAGCTACTCACAGATTTCAGTAGAGCTTGCTAATTGCTACAAGGATAAGAACGATGCAGTTATCATAGCTGAGACAAGTGGTATAGTTACTTCAATTAATGCAACAGAGGGGCTGCCTGCAAATGGCGCTATCATGACAATAGAGAATGACGAGAAGCTCAAGATGGACGTTGACGTCAAGGAGAAGGATATTTTCTCTGTTAAGGAAGGCATGACTGTTGAGTTCAGTAACAGTTCGCTTACAAATGTAAATGGTACCGGTAAGGTCGATAAGGTTATCCAGTTTGCAACAACTGGCGCGCCTACAACAAATGCAAATGGCCAGGTATCAGCCGGTGATAATGCATTTAAGGCTACACTTACAATCGATAATTATAAGGACGTGCTTCTTGGCATGAAGCTTAAGGCTCGTATTGCAACAGGTGAGGAGCTGACAACAGAGGTTGTTCCATATACTGCTATTATGTCTGATGTAGACGGCGACTATGTTTATGTAGCTGAGCCTGCTGGAAATGGAATGTATATGGTTGCTAGAAAATCTATAGAAAAGGGTATGAGCGGTGACTATTATACAGAGGTTACTGGTGGTGATCTGGAAGAGGGTGACCTTGTAATTGCATACCCAAGTACGGTTACTGAAAATTCTGTAATTACGATCCGGGAGGAGGATAAGGACTCAGATAAGAAAGAGAGTTCGGATTCAAAGGATAAGGAAGGATCAGATACTGAAGATAAGAAAGATACAAAGGATAGCAAGGACAAAGACGAAAAGTAAAAGGATGTGACTGTAATGGATAAAGTAATTGAAATGCAGCGCATCAATAAGAAATACTATGAAGGTATGGAAAATGAGCTGCATATACTTCATGATATAGATCTTACTGTAAATGATGGCGAGTTCGTGGCGCTTGTAGGTGAGTCAGGTTCCGGTAAATCAACTATGATGAACATTATAGGAGCTCTGGATAGACCTACATCTGGTCAGTATTATCTGGCTGGAGAAGATATATCTACGCTAGATGATGATCGACTCAGTGAGATTAGAAATAAAAAAATAGGCTTCGTGTTCCAGAGTGCATATATGATACCTCGTATCTCTGCAGTGGAGAATGTGGAGGTGCCTCTTATGTATGCTGGTATGTCGCGAAGTGAGAGAAGAGACAAAGCTATGTCCCTCCTGGAAATGGTAGGCATGGGCGAGAGATATAAGCATAAGGCAAATGAACTCTCAGGTGGACAGAATCAGAGAGTTGCTATTGCGAGAGCTCTTGCTTGTGACCCTTCTATTATTCTGGCCGATGAGCCAACGGGTGCTCTGGATTCAAAAACCGGGCATCTTATAATGGACATTTTCCATAGATTGCATGATGAACAGAAGAAGACAATCGTTTTGATCACACACAGTAAGGAGCTTGCTGCGGAGACAGAAAGAATAGTTACTATTAGTGATGGTTATATAATAAAGGATGCTAGAAATGAGTTGTTCCAGATGAGAAGAGACGCTCGTAAGATGGATCCAAATGCGGATATGATGAGTCTTGAGACATCATCATCAACTGATTCAGATGTTATTCTGAACGATGTGACGGATACTACAGAAGGAGGTGGCGTAGAATGACATTTTACGAAAATCTCCGACTGGCGTGGTCATGTGTTAAGTCGAATAAGATGAGATCGATTCTCACGATGCTCGGTATCATTATTGGTATCAGCGCCGTTATTACGATTTCGACACTTGGTTCATCGCTTAGACAGACAATATCAGGTACTTACTCTGATATGATGACAACGAATCAGCTGGCCTTTATGTGGGTTAACACAAGTGAGGACGATACGGCTGAACCGCCGGTAAAGTTTGATCTCGAGAATTGCTACGAGTTCAAAGAGGCATTTACAGGTCAGATATCAGCTGTAATGCTGGATCACTATCTGGGTATGGGTACCTACTACAATGATGAAGAGGAAAAGGAAGTAAATATCCTTGGTTATAGTGAGGGCTACTGCGAATCTAATAAATACGAGCTTGTGATGGGTAGAGACGTAGAGTTCCAGGATAGCTTCGAGAACAGAAAGGTCTGTGTTGTATCTGAGAATTTTGTTAAGTACGGACTTGATGGTGTGTCGAATCCTATCGGTCAGAAGGTTGAGTTTGAGATGCCGGATGGAACTATAGTTTCTGCTTATATCATTGGTGTTTACAAGATGGATAATAAGCAGTCGAGTCTTACAGGACAGGCAAAGGTTGCAGAGAAGGACAAGATTACTGATGTGATTATTCCTGTAACTTATGCCTGGGATATTGATGAGGTGCCGGACAATAAGAGATTTACCGAACCGCTTTATATCAGTGGAGAACCTGGTATAGACGGTACTGCTCTGAAGGAAAATGTAACCAAGTATTTCGAATCTAAGAGGGAAGCTGGTAGCACATATTTCCTGTATATACAGAGTTTGGAAGAACAGCTTAAGACCATAAGTAAGGTAATGGACGTTATAACTATAGTTATTTCTGTCATCGCCGCTATATCGCTTATCGTTGGTGGTATCGGTGTTATGAATATCATGCTGGTATCTGTTGTTGAGCGTACCAAGGAAATAGGTATCAGAAAGGCACTGGGTGCTAAGAACAAAGTCATTGAGGCACAGTTCCTGGTTGAGTCAGTTCTTATATGCGCAATTGGTGGTGTTGTAGGAATACTTTTAGGACTTCTGAATGGTGGAATAATAGCAATCGTTGCTAAGGTGATTGTGTCACAATCTGAGGATTTTTCATTTATATCTGTAAATGTTAGTCCGCCTATTATGATGATCGTTATTTCATTCCTGTTCTCTACTCTTGTAGGTGTAGTATTTGGTCTCTATCCTGCACGTAGAGCGGCAAGGCTATCGCCTATCGATGCGCTTAGATATGAATAAATAATTTTATGACATTTATTTGTTGACATATACATCGGTGTATTGTATTTTATGTCTTGTAAATAATGCTAATCAGTATTTCCAGATGGAATATGATAAAAGGAGACATGATTATGATATTTGATAAGCTTGTAGAGATAATGATGGATCAATTGTCTATTCAGCCACAGGATATAACAGTGGATACAGCATTTAAAGATGATTTGGCACTGGATTCACTTGATCTGTATGACCTTATTATGGCGCTTGAAGATGAGTTTAACATCGAGCTGCCGGCGGAAAGACAGGAAGAAATTGTGACGGTAGACGATCTGATAAGAGTTCTTAAAGAACTTGGTGTAGAAGAGTAATATAATGATGAGCGAGCTACTGAAAGGTAGCTCGCTTTTTAAATGAAAAGAGACCAAATAATAAGCGGAGAAAAGTAATGTATTCATTTGAAACACGTGTAAGATATAGCGAGCTGGCTGAGGATAGAAGTGCCAGTCTGGTATCGATAATTAATTATTTTCAGGATTGTTGCACCTTTGAATCTGAGGACGGAGAGATTGGACTGGACTGGCTGGCGGAGCATGATACAGCCTGGATGCTTACGGGCTGGCAGATTCACGTCATTAGAAGTCCAAGGTATTGTGAGAGAGTGAAGGTCACTACATGGGCCTGCGGCTTTAAATATTTTGTGGGAAAGAGAAGCTTCACAATAACTACTCAAGATGGCGAAGTGCTTGTGTATGCTATGTCTGACTGGGCATATATGAATGTGAAGAAACAGCTTCCTGAGAAGAATGTTCCACAGAAGGAACTGGATGTATATGGAATGGCAGTTCCAATCGAAGAGAGATTCGAAGAATTTGGGCTTAAGGAATTCGTGGAAGCAGACCCGGATAGAACGGTACTTAAAGGTAAAATTCAGATTCCGGATGTGAACGCCCCTGATGTTACAGTAGAGGATTCCCTTGATATGAATGCGGTAACTCCAATACTGGTTACTGCCGATAATCTTGACACTAACCATCATGTAAATAACGCACAGTACGTCGCACTTGCCAAGTCGGTTATACCGGAGGAAATCGATGTCAGACATTTCCGTGCAGAGATAAAGAAACAGTCTGTCCTTGGCGATGTTATTTATCCCGTTCTCTACCGAGAAAAATCTCGCCTCGTCGTCGTACTAAACGACGAGAACCGCACCCCAAAACTAATCGCCGAATTCCACATCTAATGAGTATATAGGGACGGTTCTTATTTACTCATTTTTCTATCATTTATATGGTTACAACAAGATCGGCAAAGAAAGCTGAATAATGAAATGACAAAATAGTGACGGTTTATATTTCGTAATTTGAATCGTTATAATTCTTTAAACAAAAAGAAAGGTGATCACTCAGTGAGCGATCACCTTTTTTGTATCAATTTTGATTGAGTAAATAAGAACCGTCCCTATATACTCATTTGTGGATTAGCCGAGGATTACTTCGACTTTGTGTGTTGCACCATCGCCGATAGCTGGGATCACGTTGCCTTCAACAGCCTTGCCATCAACAGTAAGTGACTTAACACCCTTGCATACGTGATCTGGATTCTTGATCTCGATCTCGTATGTATCTCCTCTGAATTGACGAGTAGCTGTGAAGCCGTCCCAAGCTGATGGGATAGAAGGATCAACCTTCAGGCCTTCCCAATCAGGTGTGATACCAAGAATGTACTGGCTGATAGCTACAAAGTTCCAAGCTGCAGTACCTGTTAGCCATGAGTTCTTAGCCTCGCCCATACGTCCTGCATCCTTACCTGCAACCATCTGTGCATATACATAAGGCTCTGTTCTGTGAAGATCTGATATATCCTCAAGGAATGCTGGAGCGATACGTGAGTACCAGTCAAATGCCTTATCACCCTGTCCTGCATAAGCAGCTGCACAGATCATCCATGCATTGTTGTGACAGAATACTCCGGCGTTCTCTTTGTATCCAGCTGGATATGTAGAAATCTCACCATACTCGATATAATACTTTGTAAATGCAGGGTTATTAAGTACGAGACCATACTTGCATCCAAGTCTCTCCTCTACAGCATTGATAACCTTTTCAGCCCAGCCATCTTCCTTACCAATGTCTGACATGATACCGAAGCCCTGAGGCTCGATGAAGATCTTACCTTCTTCATTTTCCTTAGAACCAACCTTGCGGCCCAGATCATCATATGCTCTGATGAACCATTCGCCGTCCCAGCCGTACTTCTTGATAGTTTCCTTCATCTTATCGATTTCAGCCTGAGCAGCAGCTGCCTCAGCCTCATCGCCCTTATACTTGCAAAGAGCTACATAGTCAGGACCTGCATATGTAAAGAGTGTTGCAACGAAGATTGACTCTGCAACATCTGAGAATCCCTTGTCGCCATACTTAGGTGATGTATATGTCTGGAAGCTTTCGCCTGGTGTATCTGACCAGCATGAAAGGTTCAGACAGTCATTCCAGTCAGCTCTCATAGAAAGTGGAAGTCCGTGAGGTCCAACTTCCTTAGCTACCTTATAGAATGACTGATGCAGGTGATGCATCATTGACTGACTAAGTGATTCATCATTTCTATATGGAACCTGCTCATCAAGGATTGAGTAGTCGCCTGTTTCCTTGATGTATGAAGCTGTTGACATAATCATCCACAGTGGATCATCTGAGAAGTTACCACCGAGGGTATCATTTCCCTTCTTAGTAAGTGGCTGATACTGATGGAAGCATCCGCCATCTTCGAACTGTGTTGCAGCCAGATCAAGAATTCTCTCACGAGCTCTATCTGGAATCTGGTGTACAAATCCGAGAAGATCCTGGTTAGAATCACGGAATCCCATTCCACGTCCAATACCTGACTCGAAGTATGAAGCACTTCTTGACATGTTAAATGTAACCATACACTGATACTGATTCCAGATGTTAACCATACGGTCAACCTTCTCATCAGGAGTCTTAACTGCATATTTAGAGAGGAGATCATCCCACATCTTGCGATTCTCTTCAAATGCTGCGTCAACCTTCTCGGCTGTGTCGAACTTAGCAATCATTTCATAAGCCTTAGACTTATTCATGCTGCCGTCTGCATTCCACTTGTCAGCACCGTTCTCAACATATCCAAGCATGAATACTAGAGTTTTCTCTTCGCCAGGTGCAAGAGAAATCTTAAGTGAATGAGAAGCGATAGGACTCCAACCATCTGCCTTAGAATTATTTGACTTATTAGCGAATACTGCATCAGGTCTGTCAAATCCATTGTACAGGCCCATGAAGCTTTCCTTATCACAATCATAACCATCGATATCAGCATTTACTGTATAGAATGCGAAATGATCACGACGCTCCTTATACTCTGTCTTGTGGAAGAGTGTAGAACCCTCAACCTCAACCTCACCTGTATTGAAGTTTCTCTGGAAGTTTGTTGAGTCATCCTCAGCATTCCACAGACACCACTCAAGGAATGAGAAGAGTGTGAAGCTCTTTGGTGAAGTTCCCTCATTCTTAAGAACTACCTTCTGAATCTCAGCATTTTCGCCCTGAGGAACGAAGAATGTAACCTCAGCCTTCAGCTCTTTCTTCTTACCAGTTATGATGGTGTATCCCATACCATGACGGCACTGATAGAAATCAAGCTCAGTCTTAACTGGAGACCATCCTGGATTCCAAACAGTATCCTCATCATTAATGTAGAAATAACGTCCACCCATATCTACAGGTATATTGTTATAACGATAACGTGTGATTCTTCTTAGACGAGCATCCTTATAGAAATGATATCCTCCTGCTGTATTGGAGATAAGTGAGAAGAACCCTTCTGTTCCAAGGTAGTTAATCCATGGATAAGGTGTTCTTGGGGATGTGATGACATACTCTCTGGCGTCATCGTCGAAGTAACCGAATTTCATAAGTTATACCTTCCCTTTCTTATATTAAATTATGACAGTAAATTGGCTGGTTAATGCGTGATAGTGTTTATTTCCAATCCTACTGTCACAGATACAATAATTATATTATATATAGTAGTAAAAGACAATCAAAAAATGTCATCCCAAACCTTATTTAAAACTTATTGTTGACATTCAATTGTTACAATGTTATTATGTGATTGTAACAATTTCGTAACATTTTGTAACAGAACTTTAAAATTATTTAAAATATACGTAATAAATCAAGGACAGTTATTGTTAGAAGAAAAAGGAGGCAAAGTTATGCATAGAATAGCTAAGAAATTCGTAGTAGCAATGCTATCAGCAGGAATGATAGTATCGGGTGTTGGTTTATCAACAGAAGCAGGTCAGACATATGATGACTCTAATGTAGGAATAACAAATAAGGTTGAGGCTTATATGGCATCAAATTCTACTGATACAAATGAACTTATAGTAGGAGATGTTACAGAAACAGCTGAACCTGAAGAAGGGGAAGTAAAGGAAGAAACTCCGGCAGAAGAAAAGGAAGAGACAGAAGCTTCTCTTACAGATGCGGTTGAATATGAGCAGTTCCAGGACAGAGCAGTTATTACTGCTGATACAAAGGTTAACATCAGAGCCGAGGAGAGCACAGAGGCCGAGGTTATCGGTGCTATCGAAAGAGGCGGTGTTTGTCTCGTAGATGAGATCGGTGATGAGTGGACTAAGATAGAGTCTGGAAGCTGTGAAGGATATATTTCAAATGAATTCCTTGTATATGGTGACGAAGCAGGAAAGTGGTGCGATGAAAATGGTATCGGACGTAGAGCTACTGTAAATACAGCAACACTTAAGGTTCGCGCAGATATGGATGAGAACAGCGATTGTTTAACACTTATCCCTGAGGGAGAAGATTACTACGTATGTAATATAAATGATGGCTGGACAGAGATAGCAGTTGATGATGACATTCGCGGATTTGTTAAGAGCGAATATGTAGATGTAACTTATGATAATCCTAGAGCTGTTTCAGTTGCAGAACAGGCTGAGGCAGACAGGATAGCTAAGGAAGAAGCAGATAGAGCATGGCTTGAGTACCTTGCTCAGCAGGAAGCACTTCAGCAGACACAGACCGCTGAGACAGAACAGACTGTAGCAGAAACAGAGACAGCAGTTACAAATGATCAGACAGCTGAAGCAGCGCCGGTTGAACAGGCTGCTGAGCAGACAACTGAATCAACGGCTCCAGCAGAGACGCCGGCTGAAACAGCACCAGCAGAGACAGCTACTGAAACTACGGAGGCAGCACCTGTAGAACAGACCACAGAAGCACCTGCACCAGTAGAAGAGACACCTGTAGCAGCACCTGCCGGCTCAGCTGGAACTGACCTGGTAAACTATGCTATGCAGTTCGTTGGTAACCCATATGTATGGGGTGGTACATCACTTACAAATGGAGCTGACTGTTCAGGATTTGTTCAGAGTGTATATGCGGCTTTCGGATATTCACTTCCAAGAGTTGCAGCTTCACAGGCAGGATGTGGTGTAGAGGTCAGCCTTTCAGACCTTCAGCCAGGAGATCTTCTGTTCTACTCATACGATGGTAGCATAGGACATGTAGCAATCTACGCAGGCGGTGGAACAGTAGTTCATGCATCCAACTCAAGAGATGGAATCAAGACATCAAGCTACAACTACAGAACACCTGTAAAGGCTTGTAGAATAATTGGACAGTAAATAAAATAACCCTCCCAATGGGAAAGCTGTGGCACCGATTATATGTTATAAACACTAAGATTTTCTAAATATATAGGAACAAGTTTCAGTATATACGGCCACTCGCTTTAACTCATAAAAAAGCTTCTACTAGATATGCTAGTGAAGCTTTTTTTATTTCGAACAACATCGCTCGTGGCGTATATATTATGAAACTTGTTCCTTATATTTTACGAAAATCCCGTTATCATATAACATATAATTGGTGCCGCGGTTTTCTATTTTCATTGTGAAAGATTATTTGATTTTACTAAATATATGTTCTCTGACTGTCTTAGATTCTCCTGGTGCGAGCTCTTCGTATCCTGATTCCTCCTTTGGAAGTGGAAGGTTTGGTGCATCAATCATCCAGGTTGAAGGCTCCGGACAGAAGTAACCCTTTTCACCGCCGTCATTCCAGATAACCCAGAACTTGAAGTTGTCATCAACCTCGTAGCGTATCTCATTTCCTGTTTCAACGTCAGTTACGATAGCACCTCTGAATGGAAGACCATCAACGTCATAGGTTTCGCAGTTGTATACATCATTATTGATGATGTGCTTAACCGGAATCATTGAACCAGTGAGGTACTGTCTGTCGTGATTATCCAGTGCGATGAAATCGCAGGTTGGGAGATTTCTCTGGTTGAGGGGCCATTTATCACCAATAGTAACGAATAGTCTGGTGTTAAGTGGTTCACCGGTGGAAGTGAAAGGACCATTCATTGTTGTGTGGTTGCATATTCCGTATGGAAGCTGTCTATCAGATGTGTTGGTAATAGTCATCTCATAATGCATGCCCTCGTCGCTGAGTCTGAATGTATATTCAGCCTTGAAGCTTACTGGGAATGTTGAGTAGAAAGGATCCTTGTCATCATATGTGTAAGCGGTTTTGGCAATGGCTACATTTCCGTCAACTGTAGCTTCAACGATTTCATGCTCTCTCTTATGAAGGAAACCGTGAAGGGCTGTCTGCTCATCCTTGATAATTACCGGAAAATGATATTCGGCGTCACTGGCTCTTAGGATTCCGTCGCGAAGTCTGTTTGCATAGAGCAGTGTTGGGAAACCGTAAACCTCTGGACTGGCCTGAAGTTCTTCTATAGATAGGCTTTCGTCATATCTGAAGAAATTGATATCATTTTCTACATCTTTCATATATAGGATGTTGCTTCCAAGAAATGGAGCTATCATGGTGGTGTATCTTCCAGCCTTAAGCTCGATTACATCCTTACCTTTATACTCGGTGATATTAGCTGTATATGCCATTATTTATTCTCCTCATTATATTAGATATCTATTGTAACTACATTCTAATTACTATAGTCTTGCAGCAAGCTTTGCGGCAAGTTTAGCTTGGCTCTCTGCATCTGGCTCGCCCTGAGGCCAACCAATTGTGAAATCATCATTATCATATCTAGGAATAACGTGTACGTGAAAATGGAATACTGTCTGTCCGGCTGCAGGACCATTATTCTGTATAACATTTATTCCGTCGCAGTTAAGCTCTTCCTTGAGTGCGGTTGCCACCTTCTTGGCAAGTGGAAGCACCTTGGCGCTTACTTCATCATCTATTTCAAAGAGATTTGCAAAGTGCTGCTTAGGAAGGATCAGCGCATGTCCCTTGTTTGCAGGACTGGCATCCAGTATTACAGTGAAATCATCATCTTCATATAACTTGTTAGTTGGAAAAACGCCATTTGCAAGCTTGCAGAATATGCAATCATCATTAATCATTGTTTTCTTGTCCTTTCCTTAATATTACTAATTCATATGGTGTCAAAAGGTACTTTTGATGCCTACATCATAATATAAATGCCTCAAAAAGTAAAATAACACTTGTATTAATTGAAGTCGTTGTCATTGTTTTTTGATGATGGATTTGATATATTATATAAAGGGTTCCTCTATAATTTGACTTTGACATTTGTGATTAACGAAAGCGGTGGAAAAAATGGTTACAAGAAAGTTGCCAATTGGAATACAGGATTTTGAACGGTTGATTACAGAAAACTACACATATGTAGATAAAACGGAATATGTCTACAATCTTGCTAAGAGTGGACTGCCATACTTTCTAAGTCGTCCTAGACGTTTTGGTAAGAGTTTGTTTCTCTCCACCTTGAGATGTTATTTTGAAGGTAAGAAAGAACTATTTAAAGGACTTAAGATAGAGGAGCTGGAGAGGGATGATCCTGATGCCTGGCAGAAGTATCCGGTTTTTTATTTTGATTTTAATAGAGATGAGTATAAGAGAGCAGTTGCGTTAGAGGATGTGCTCACATCCCATCTTGAGAAATGGGAAATAGAGTACGGTGTTGATCCGGGAAAACGTTCTCTTGCGGCAAGGTTTCAGAATCTGGTAGTCAAGGCAGTAGAAACAACAGGCAGGAATGCGGTAGTTCTCGTAGATGAATATGATAAGCCACTATTGGAAGTTGGTGATAGTGAGAGGCTTGAACATAATAAAGCGGTTTTTAAAGGATTCTTCAGTACTCTTAAGAGCTATGACAGATATCTTAAGTTTGTATTCCTGACAGGAGTGACCAAATTCTCTAAGGTTAGTATATTCAGTGATCTGAACCAACTTAATGATATTTCATTGGATCATGCATTTAGTGGTATATGTGGCGTTACACAATCTGAACTGGAAATGAATTTTGAACCAGAAATAGATGCCCTTGCCGAGGCTCAGGGTATTGACAGGGAAGAATGCCTTGGTGAACTAAAAAGGATGTATGACGGATATCATTTTAGCTATAATTCTGAGGGCGTGTATAATCCTTTCAGTTTGATTAATTCTTTTGCTAAGAAAGAATTTGGAATGTACTGGTTCGCCACAGGAACTCCTACTTTTCTTATAGAGAAGCTTAAGGCCTCAAATTTTGATGCTAAGAGTTTTACAGGGGATGATTATTACGAAGAAGAGAGTTCTCTTACAGATTATAGAATAGAGAGTACTAATCCGATTCCTTTGTTTTACCAAACTGGATATCTTACTATTAAGGGATATGATAAGGAGTTCAGAAGCTATGCTCTAGGTTATCCTAATGATGAGGTTAAGTACGGTTTTCTTAAGAGCCTCGCACCGTATTATCTCTGTGCGGAAGAAGAACCGAATCCTCTTGATGTGAGAAGCTTCGTTCTTGATATAAGAAAGGGCAACACAGACGGAATTAGAGACAGATTTACAGCCCTGTTTGCTCGTATTCCTTATCCAAGTGATGAGAAGATAATAGAGAACAACTTTCAGAATGTAATCTATATAGTATTTATGCTCTTAGGCCAGTATACAAAGGCTGAAGTGCATTCATCCAAGGGAAGAGCTGACTGTATAGTAGAAACAGACGACTTCGTATATATCTTTGAATTCAAGAAAGACAAAACTGCGGAAGAAGCACTGAAGCAGATAGAAGATATGGGATATGATAAACCTTATGCTGCAGATGAGAGACAACTCATTAAGATAGGTGTCAACTTTGATTCTGAGAATAGAACAGTAGACGGATGGGTAGTGGGATAGAGGATGCTATCTCGGAAGGTGGTTTATATTATCTTAGAAGAAATTAATAACTGTTGTGATATTTATAGAAAGGGGCTTGACAGCTATGCGAAATGAACCAATGCTTTTAAGAGCAGAGCAGAGGCTAACTACGTTCTTTTTGCGTCATATGGCTACAGGTCGCTTGAAATTGAATACAATAATCGATATGGATAACCGTCGGATTGGGAGGGGGTAATATACCCTGCTTGGCCCAGCGGTTTTGTTGTACAAGAATATATTGCGAGGAGTGGCTTTACATGAGAAAAATAGGAATGATGTTTTTAGGTCTTTTGATTGCACTGACAATAGTTGTCGGATTGATACCGGGGATGGGGCTGACGGCGAAGGCGGAGACTAACCATACACATGAAGGCGTGACTTTTACTGAGTGGACTAACGCGAGCGCATTACCGACGGAAGCCGGAAACTATTACCTGGCAGTTGATGTTAATGTGCCGATGGATTATATGCCGACAGTGTATGATGGAAGAATAATCAGACTATGCCTGAATGGACACAAGGTGACGATTCATAGGAATTATTTGATAAAGACAGGTGCGAAACTTGAGATATTCGATGATGAAGGAAATGGCTCCATTGATGCTTCAAATATGTATGGTAAGGGAAGTATGTTCTGCATCGATGGAAATCTGACTCTGAATAACGGGATAGTGAATGGAGTGGTCAGCACTGCCGGTATCATTGATATTGCGAAAAATGGAACTTTTACTATGAATGGTGGAAAAATCACAGGAACGGCAAAAGACCGAGAGGATGCGTGCGTGGTGCGATTTATAAGTACTAACGGCACCTTTAATATGAACGGCGGCGAGATTACCAACACAACAACTTGTGCAGGAGTAATATTTTGGAGGGGGTAATGATTCAGTCTCTGCTACCGCAAAAATAAATATATCCGGAACGGCAAAAATTTACAACAATAGGCTTGAAAACGGTGATATCAGGAATCTGTATCTTTGGAATGATAATATAAAATGTAATATTATCAATAATCTTGATCCGGATGCCAAGATAGGTATCACAATGAATTCACCGGGTGTATTTACATCCGGTGCATCTAGTAAAGCTGTGGAAACCAATTTTACGAGTGACGATGAGAATTATCGAGTTAATACGACTGAGACTGGAGAACTGGAACTTGTTGTGGCGTCAACCATTGAGCAGAGCCCGGTGGCAAGTGCAATTACCTACGGACAGACATTAGCTGACAGTAATTTGAATGGAGGAAGTGCAAATGTGGAAGGTAGATTTGAGTGGAAGGATTCTACGATTATTCCCGCTTTTTCCGACAGCCAGGAAACAGTATATGATGTTGTATTCACTCCGACAGACGAGAAACACGGTACAGCAGAATGCAAGGTTAAACTGACTGTCAATAAGGCAAATAGTGCTGTAACTAAAGAACCGGAATGCAAGACACCAACTTATAATGGACAAGCGCAAGAACTGGTAACAGCCGGTGAAGCATCTGGCGGAGAGATGAAATATGCTGTTACCACTGCGTATCAGGAACCGGCAGTTGAGGCCTATACCTTTGATAATACATCCATACCGACGGCCATCGACGCTGGAATCTATTATGTATGGTATAAAGTAAAAGGTGATGAGAATCATCTGGATTCAGAACCTGATTGCGTAGAAGTAAATATAGCAAAACGTAATATAACGCTTACATCTTCTTCTGATGAAAAGGTATATGATGGAAAACCACTAACCAATAATCAAATTACTGTTTCAGATCCTGGTTGGGCTACTGGAGAAGGGGCGACTTACACGGTAAACGGATCTCAAATACTTCCAGGGACATCAAGTAATACTTTTGAATATACTCTTAACTCGAATACAAAGGAGAATAATTATATTATAACCCAAGTGTTTGGCACTCTAAAAGTTAATGACAGAATCGAAAAATATGAGATAGAAGTTGAGGCAAACAGTGAATCAATCAAGTATGACAGTTCTGAACATACTGTTTCAGGTTTTGAAACACTTGACTTTACAATTGATGATGTTGATTATACTGTTTCAGGTCTGAGTGCCTCTGCTGCTGCGACAGATGCGGGAACATATATGGTAGAAATAACAGGAACTCCTGTAGTAAGTAACGGTAACGGAGATAATTTAACTAGCCAGTTCATAGTTAATACTACTCCAGGACGGCTTGTAATTAATAAAAGAAATGTTACTCTTACATCTGCTTCAGACTCCAAGAGCTATGATGGAGAACCGCTAACAAATGCTAGTGTCACGGTTAGTGGAGATGGATTCGTAGATGGGGAGGGAGCGTATTACAATGTTACTGGAAACCAGACCATTGTAGGAAGTAGTTCAAACGAATTCACCTATACTTTAAATGAGGGGACAAAAGCTACAAACTACGACATTACAACAAATAATGGTACATTAATCGTAACTAATAGACCTGAGGATGCTAAGTATGTAATAAATCCACAGGCAAATAGCGGATCATTTACTTATGATGGAATACCACATAGTGTATCAGGGCTTGTGACTGACACATTTGAAGTTGATACAGATGAAACGGATAAAACAAATATACATACATATAAAGTTAGTGGTTTGACTGCAGAGCGTGCGGAGACTAAGGCAGGCGAATATACTGTAAATATTTCTGGTACAGCAATTGTCACTGATGAAGCTGGTAATAATGTATCAAGTGAGTTCAGAGTTATTCCAGAATCGGGCAGTATGGTGATAAATAAGAGAAATGTTATCCTTACATCAGCAACAGATACTAAGGTTTACGACGGCAAGGCACTTACAAATAGTGACGTGATAGTTTTCGGCGATGGATGGGCAGCCGGTGAAGGCGCAAAATATGCTGTAAGTGGAACGAGAACTCTACCGGGTGAATCAAATAATTCATTTACTTATACTCTAAATGACGGAACAGATGCCGAGAATTATAATATCACCACAGAGGAAGGAATTCTCACGGTTACAGACAGAAATAGTGGAGATGACGATAAGCGATTTGAAATAACTGTTATCGCTAATAGTGGCAAATATGTATATGATGGTGTCGAACACGAAGTGTCAGGATTTGAAACAAATGAATTTGTAATAAATGATGTAAAGTATACTGTATCTGGTCTTGAAGCATCTGCTAAGGGAACTGAGATAGGAACATATGCAGTAAAGGTAACAGGTGCACCAATTGTTGTGGATGCTGAAGGAAATGATGTCACCAATCAGTTTATAGTTAATACACAGGATGGTGAACTTTCAATAATTGATAAATCTGAAGAAATTGTTAGTTATATCGATTATAAAAACACTTCAGGAGACGGGGGAATCTGGACAAAGGGTTCAGGCCAGGGGTTGGAGTTTGTATTTAAAAGGTCAGAAAACGATAGCGTGACATTTGAGCATTTTACAGGTATTGCTGTAGATAAAGCGGATGTCAATCCATTGAATTACACAGCGGTAAGCGGAAGCGTTGTTGTGACACTTAAATCTGAATATCTTGAAACACTAACTGTAGGAGAACATCAATTGACAGCTTATTTTGATGATGGAGACAGCGTGACAGTAAGTTTCAAGATCATATCAAAGGGTGAGATGTCCGATTCAAAAACAGAAACAAAATCAAACGGCAAGGAAGCAATCAATGAAAATGCTAAAGCGGCAAAAGTTAAGTCTGGTCTGGCTAAAACAGCTGATAAAGCGCAACTTCTTATACCTGTTCTTATGCTACTGGATTCTATCATGGCAGTAATATATATAATTCTGCTTAAGAAAAAAGTTCGATAGATCAGGAAATGGGTTAATAGATTTTACTTGTAAATGTAAATAATATACTGAAGAATTAATTCCACATTTAACGGATTATCCACATGGTTAATTATCGTTAAATGTGGAATTCCTTATTTATTCTCATGGAACGCATGGTGGTATGCTCATTGTATTTTTGCTAATGAGATAGATGAACTTGCCAAAGCGCAGGATATAGACCGACAGGAATGCTTAATTGAACTAAAGAAGATGTATGATGGCTATCATTTCAGTAATAATTCGGCAGATGAGAGACAGCTCATTAAGATAGGAGTTAACTTCGATTCTGAGGCTAGAACAGTAGACGGATGGGTAGTGGGATAGAGGATATACTGCGAACTGATCTGAAATCCGTTTGATATTTGATCAGGAAAAGGTTGACATATGTGCTTTGTTAATGTAATTTATTACATGTTGGAGATAAATATCTCTAACATTATAAATAAAAATCTCTTATTAAGAGTGGTGGAGTTACAGGGAACGATGAAGCCACGGCAACCCGGTAGTGACAGTTGTCACACGAAGGTGCCAACCTGAGCACAGATAACTGTGAGCAATAAGAGGATTTGAATATCAGCAAGTCAAATCCGATTGTTCTCACAATCGGATTTTTTATATCATAGGAAACTGCTCTGCAGTTTCAAAATCACGAAGTGATTTTAAGCCTCGAAGAGGCAATGATATACCGAAGAAAAAATACGAAGTATTTTTCGAAGGAATACTTACAAGGAGGAACTATGGAGAAAAGATTTTTTACGTCAGAGTCAGTTACAGAAGGACATCCTGACAAAATATGTGACCAGATATCAGATGCGATACTGGATGAGCTTATTAAGCAGGACCCAAACAGTAGAGTGGCGTGTGAGACAACATGTACTACAGGTATGGTTATGGTAATGGGAGAGATAACTACAAATGCTTATGTAGATATCCAGAAGATTGTAAGAGACACGGTCCGAGAGATAGGCTATGACAGAGCTAAGTATGGCTTTGATGCAGATACCTGTGGAGTTATTACAGCAATTGACGAGCAGTCAGCAGATATCGCTATGGGAGTTGATAAGGCTCTCGAAGCTAAGGAAAATCAGATGAGCGATGAGGAAATAGAGGCGATAGGTGCTGGTGATCAGGGACTTATGTTTGGTTATGCTACAAATGAGACACCTGAACTTATGCCTTATCCTATATCACTTGCCCATAAGCTTGCGCTTAAACTTACAGAGGTTAGAAAGAATGGAACTCTTGATTATCTGAGACCTGATGGTAAGACTCAGGTTACTATTGAGTACGATGAGAATGGTAAACCATCTAGAATAGATGCGGTTGTTCTTTCGACTCAGCATAGTGATAGAGTAACACAGGAGCAGATTCATGCTGATATCAAGAAGTATGTATTTGATCCAGTGCTTCCGGCAGATATGATAGATGATGATACAAAGTACTTCATCAACCCAACAGGACGTTTTGTTATCGGTGGACCTCACGGAGATTCCGGTCTGACAGGACGTAAGATAATAGTAGATACTTATGGTGGATATGCACGTCACGGCGGCGGAGCATTCTCAGGTAAGGATCCTACAAAGGTTGACCGTTCTGCTTCATATGCTGCCAGATACGTAGCTAAGAATATTGTTGCGGCAGGACTGGCTGACAAGTGCGAGATTCAGCTGTCATATGCAATCGGTGTTGCCAGACCTACATCTATCATGGTGGATACATTTGGCACAGGCAAGCTCTCAGATGAGAAGCTTACAGAGATTGTAAGAGAGAACTTCGACCTTAGACCAGCTGGAATCATCAAGATGCTGGATCTGAGACGCCCTATTTATAAGCAGACTGCGGCTTATGGACATTTCGGAAGAACAGACATCGATGTTCCATGGGAGCACACAGACTTAGCAGATAAGCTCGCTACCTACCTAGACTAATCATATGAGTATATGAGAACCGTCCCTATATACTCACTCGCTTCCTACCTGAATTAAATGAATAAATTGTGAGTAAAAGCAGAAAATTATTATTGAAGAAATACTCAAAAAAGTTTAAACTTACATAAGTGCTAACAAAAGAGGTAAATGTAATGAAGAATATGCTAAATTTCAA
>CAMKQB010000023.1 GCA_946414825.1 uncultured Lachnospiraceae bacterium | reverse complement strand
CAACTGTCGCAACAGATTATATTTCAGAATAAAGGTTAAGAAATGACATATTTGATTTTTGGAAAATCGAATAAGGTTTCTCGCGAGAAGAATCGTGGTGCAGCAATGATGCTGGCGATAGTAATCATTGGTATTATTTTAGTGTTTACCTTTTCGCTGCTTTTAGTTTCGTATACTTTATATGCTTCGCAGAATAAAAAGGTATCAAGCGTTAGGTGTTCTGAGGCTGCTAACAGCCTCAGCGTGGCGCTTGAAGATGAACTTGATAATCCTGATGCGTATAAATATAGTGCGTTATATAAATATCTAAGATGCAATGCTCTACAGGGGACAAAGACATGGCCTTACTATGATCCAGATACAGCTGGACATGGTCGTGACGAGGCATTTAGATATTTTGATCTTAAGACTAATGGTAATTATGATGCGGTTGAAGGTTTTCCTGGTTCGATGAAGCTTTGCATTTATTGGACCCCTAAGGATGATGATGCTATTAAGGAAAAACTCAAGACTAAGAATTTCGAAGAGTTGGGCTCAGATAGATCTGGAGCGGAGATTCATATCGAAATAATAGCAGAAAGTGGAAGTCAAACATATACAGTAATAAACACTTATGAGGTCAAGATTAGTACTATCGAATCTACAAGTGAAGAGGGTAATGCTATCGCTAATATGGCGGTTGCTAAGTATCCGGACACAAATGATTATATATATAATCCAATGAAGCTCGAAACAACAGATCCGAGCAATTCAAACGTAACTCCAAATTACACTGATAAGCCTATTATATTAACTGAGATGTGGAGTTTGGATTTCAAGTCTAGAGAATAAGTAAAGGTGATACAGATGGTTAAGTTCAAGGATAAAATTAAATATCCTGATAATAAGGGTAATACAATGTTTGAAACGATAGTTGCCTTTTTTATCCTTACTATTATTCTGGCGCTTATTTTCCAGATGATTGCTTTCTGCGGCCAGCTAAGGATGAAGGCTGCTGATACCAGCAAGGTTCTTGATGATTTTAATCAGGATATGTATAAATCTGAAATAAAAACTGATGGTACGCTGACGACTAGTAAAACAGTTGGCACTATCAAAGTCACGCCTAGAACAGATGCGGTGGAAAATAATGGCCCTCTTTTCTATCTGACTTTATCAGATGAGACTTCAAAGGAAAATCTTGTGACTGGAAAAGCATCTGATTATCAGGGCGATTCATATAGACTAAGGCTTACAGACATTCATGCTAATAGTTTAGTGTCAAATCACAGCTTATTAGGTGATTTTGAACATGGAAAAAATACAATAATTATACCTAAAGCAGTGCAGTTTTATCATAGAATTGTAGTTAATGGAGATTAGAATGGCTAAATGTAGAAATCATAAGAGAATATCGCTTATGAATAACAAAGGTACGACGCTTGTTGAGATGCTCGTATGCTTTGTTTTGCTTGCTATTTTTCTTGTTGCTGCATTTTCTATTATTACCCATATAGCTTCTCTGTATTATCAGGTAAAGGGAGAAACATACGGTAAACAGGTTTCAGACATTATTATGGAGAAGGCTCAGTCAGAGATAGAGGGCGCTAAGCTGGATGGTGATGTCATCCTTTTTGGAGAGGGTAAGACAGAAGGTGCAGCTGATAAAACATCTGGTTCTAACATCACTTTATATGACAAAACCAATACTAAAGTTATGTTGTTTGTAGATACACTTGATAAGGATTCGTCGGAAAAGGTTTTCAAAATAGAGTATTTTGGATTTACTAATGAAGAAGGAACTATCAATTCTAATACATGGAAGTTTGATAAGAATGTATATAACGGATATCAAGTATCCGAGTTAAAGTTTATAAGAGGCGGAAGCCTGAATGATGGAACAAATCAGGCTCTTGCTAATAGTTATGGAATAAACGACACTACGGGTTATGGAAATGATGTTGTTGTAATTCTGCTTAAGCTTCATAGTGAGCGCTACGGTGATTACAAGTCCTACAGATTTGTAAGGATGTACAACTATAAAGCACCGGCGCCGGCAACGCCAGAGAATCCGTAAAATAGGGGAAAAGTGGGGAACTATATGGGACAGGTAGAGACAAGGTTAAATGTAGGTAAATATCTTAAGATTATTCTGATAGTTATTGGAATACTTCTTCTATGTGTGGCTTTATTTGCATTTGTTAAAATCAAGAGGGATGCAAGGGCCGCTCTTCGTGATGCCAAGAATGTCCAGATGGCACTTCGTTCTGCTGATATCGAGATGTATGGCAAGGGCAAAACCATATATGATCCAACTAAGAAAAATGGAATAGCTGATGGTGTAAAAGAAATGGCTGAAACTATCTATACGACTGAAGGAAGCTACACCATTACTGCTTATAATACAACTAAGCACGACTTAACAGGTATGACCTTCCGTCGTGGAAAATATGTAGTCTACTACACAAAGCAAGGTGATTTGGTTCATTGGGATGTAGATTACATACTAAATGTTTATTCGTTATCGGAGACAGACGATGAGTAGGGAATATATAATACTTGAAGTGACTATAATAGCTGCAAGAGTTTTGATCGAGCTTATATTTTTTGCTATTGGTGCCAGTATATTTTCGTTTTTAAATGTAATTATTTACAGGCTTCCAAGAAAGATTCAGTTCACTCTTGGAAAATCGATGTGTACGAGTTGTCATCATGAGCTGGCAACCAAAGATTTGATACCTATTATTTCATGGATCAGTCTTAAAGGAAAATGTAGATATTGCGGAGAGAAAATATCGGCGAGATATACGATAGTAGAATCTCTTGGTGGCATTTCTGCAGTTGTCTCAACATTAGTATTTGGAATTAAGCCGATGGCGGCACTTGTCTTTTTGATATCGGTAGTGCTTGTCACCGTGGTTTATATAATATATGACAAGTTAAAACAGAAATAACAGCAATGGTTGACATAATTTATTATAGGGATTAAAATGATAATGGCCTATAATATCTATTTTAAATGTGGGAATGGAGTTAGGATATGGCAGTAAGCTATAGGTACAGAGCTCAGAATTCAGACGGTAGAATAATTACCGGAGAAATGAAAGCAAATGACGAGGCTGAGCTCCACGGAAAACTAAAAAATGATGGAATGCTTCTGATTGATTCCAAAGAGGTACAGAAGGGTAAAACCATTCACAAGAAACTTAAGTATGACAGAGTATCAGACTTTGCCAGAAATCTCGGTAAGCTTCTTGGAGCTGGTGTTACTCTTGTTCGTGCGCTTAGGATAATTTCTGAAGATGAATCTATTGCGGAATCAGAGAGAAAAATCTATGCAGATATTCTGAGACAGGTTCGTTCGGGTATGACTCTTTCAGATGCAATGGAAGAGCAGGGCGGAGTTTTTCCAGCACTCTTCGTAAATATGATACGAAGTGCAGAGACTGGTGGAAATATGGACCAAACTGCAAGCAATATGGCAGAGTACTATAGCAAGGAATATAGACTCCAGCAGAAAATTAAGAGTTCTACCACATATCCTAAGATTCTTGGAGTTCTGATTGTAATAGTTGTATTCATTCTTATGGGATTCGTTCTTCCACAGTTCGATTCGCTATTTGCTCAGATGGATTCACTTCCTGTAGCTACAAGAATCCTGATGGCTATAAGTGATTTTGTTTCTCATAAGTGGTACATTCTTATATTTGCCGCTATTATCCTATATATGGCAATTAAGATTCTCCTATCTATGCCACCGGTAAAACTGATGGTTGATAAGATGGAAATCCATATGCCAAAGATTGGTGGACTTAGAAAAATTATTTATACTGCAAGATTTTCAAGAACTCTTGCAAGTATGTATGCAGCAGGTATTCCTATCGTTACATGTTTACAGATAGCTAAAACTACGATTGGAAATACTTATATAGAAAGTCAATTTGATGACATGATAGCAGATATTCGTTCTGGTAAACCTCTATCTGAGGGACTTGCTGATATAGATGGGTTTGTAAAGAAACTTTCCTCTTCTGTTTCGGTAGGCGAGGAGACAGGTGCTCTAGATCACATGCTTGTATCTATAGCGGATCAGATGGACTACGATAGTGAGATAGCTATTGAGAAGCTAGTAGCAATGGTTGAACCTATTATGATAGTTGTTATGGCGGCGATAGTTGGATTCATAATGATAGCAGTTATCCAGCCTATTTATGGATCTTATCAGTCGATAGCAAATCAAAACAAATAGAAAAGGGTAAAAGTATGAGTGTAAGTGTTTATTTATCTAACCAAATAGTGCAGATTGCCGTTGGTACCAGGAGTAAGAAGGGCGCTCTGAAGCAGGTCTTCACAACCATGGCTCCCGAGGGTAGCATTATTAATGGTATCATCATGGATGCCGAGGCTCTCGAAGCTCACATTAAGAGATTCTGGGAGGCTAACAATATTCCTAAGAAGGATGTATATCTTGTTGTTAATAGTAACAAGATAGCCGGCAAGAAGATTGAGGTACCAAACCTAAATGGTAAGAAGACGGTTGATTTCATTAAGAGAGAATTTGCAGATATGCAGCGTGAGGATGAAGAGAATACGCTTGCATATACATCAATCGGTATGAGCAAGAAAACGAAGGTGAAGCTTCTCTATGCTGAGATGGCGCCTAAGGAACAGCTTCGTGAGTTCATGCAGGTTTTTGCTGCTATGGGAATCTCCCTAAAGGGTATAATCTCTGGTGAGGGAAGTATAATCGGATACGCTCAAGATACACTTACAAAATTCGCTAAAACTTTTATCCTTCAAGTAATAAATGGAAATCTTGTTTCAAATGTTCTCTTCGTAGATGGAACATTTAGTTACTACAATTCGGTTCGTTGTTTCAATGAACCTGGTACACCGGAATATTTGGATGACTTGGCTAGATCACTGAATCAGCTGGAACAGTTTATGAATGCTGAAAAGATTCAGTCTCATGTCGAGAGAATCTTTGTGGCAGGAACAGATAATAGCAACTTAAATGCCTATAACATGGTTGTTCGTGACCATGGAGTTGATACAAATGTAGAACTTGTAAATACTGGTCTTAGCACGAATCCTAAGCTTCTTCATGAGTCTCAGACAGCACTTTATGCTGTCAGTGGTTTGTTTGACCAAGGGCCTGAGAGCAACTTCCTAACACACTTTAGTGTGAAGGATGATGCGGAAGAAAAAATGGATCCGCAGATAAAGAAGTATGTTATATCAGTTATTGCTACACTTGCTGTTATGCTTGTAGGACTTGGTATAGCGATTACCTTTAGACTTATACAACAATCAAAATACGATGAAGCGAAGAGTTATAACAATAGTCCGACCGTTTTAATGCAGAGTGCTGAATACGATGCAGCTGTTGAAAAACGAGATACAATGCTTGCGAAGTATAACTCTATTAATACAGTTGTCGAAACGATTGATTCTTATCCGGTTTGTAATGATGATGTTATAGCTACCATAGAAGAAACTGCTAGAGGTTATGCGAAGATAGAGATTCTAAGCTTTGATGCAGAAGAGGGTAGAGTTACATTTTCGGCTAAGGCGGATGATGTAAATGATATATACAAGTATATCGATAAGCTACTTGAAGAAGATATATTCATGAATGTCGATCATACAGGTTATACCTATAGTGAGACGGACAAACTATATGACATACATGTTATTTGTACACTTGCGGAATCAGTTGGAAGAGATAAATAGGAAGGGGGAGCAGATATGAAATCAACTATGACAGAACGTGATAAGAAGCTCCTCGTAGGTATGCTTATAGGAGTAATAATTGTTGCTATAGGATACTGGGGGATACTTCCTCAGATTAAGGCTTATAATAGCATTTCTGATAAGATCGTTAAGGAAGAAAATATAAAGAAGATAAATGAATTAAAACTTTTAAATGTTGGCACTATTCAGATACAAGCTGATGATTATGAGTCTCGAATAGCTGATAAGAAGGACGAATTCTTCCAGATACTTAGTAGTTCAGAAGTCGATAAAATGATGACTGAGATGGCCACAAGTAATAATCTAGATATCTATGATCTAAGTTTTAAGGTTCCAACTACTCCATCAGAGAGAATGGCTTACAAGAATTCACAGTTATATAATATTCAGCTTCAACAAATGGCGGCTTATCAGGATACTGAGGCGGCAACTTCTGCTGAATCAGATGTAAACGATCCATCACTAGGTGGGGCAGGAGTTTCAGCCGCGCCTACGAAGAGTGCAGAAGAGATAAATGCTGAAGTTTTCGGTGAAGAAGAGGGAGGCTACAGACCAAATACAGATATCTATGCTGTTCCAGTGACTATGACGGTTGGTGGCGATCTAGATGATCTTGAGAACTTTATTGACGACATCATAAATAGTGATAAGAGAATCCTTATGGTTGGGTATTCATGGGGGGAATATAGAAATCTTATCAGAGGAACAACCTCAGAGGAAATAACAGATGCTGTTACTGATAGTTCTGAAGGTGTAACTGCTGAAGAAGATGCGGCAGTAGAGAGTCTCAAAACAAAGAAATCATTAACAGTAAAACTGGAAATATATATGTGCGACACAACAGATGTTAATACAGATGGTGAAGCGGTAGAAGGTACAGAAACAGAAGAAACAGAAACAGGGGAAGAATAAGAGGAAACTAGCTTATGGAGATGAGGTCTAACAAGAACATACGTATAGGAGATGTCCTGAAGGAATTCGGTTATGTTACGGACGATGATATAGGAGCAGCTCTTGAGTATACCAAGACACATGAAGGTGTTCGACTTGGTGGCGCTCTGATAGAGATGAATATCATTACTGAAAAACAGATGCTGGAAGCACTTGGTCGAAGACTTCAGTATGATGTGGTAAATATAGCCGACCTGGCTGTTGATATAAATGCGGTTGAAACTATACCACAGCCACTTGCTGAAAAGTATGGAATGATGGCGTATAGAATAGAGGATGGAGTACTTTATCTTCTGACAAATGATCCTCTTAACTTCTATGGTTTGGAAGATATACGACAGGTAACAGGTGCCGATCTTAAGATAGAACTGACAGAGAAGCAGCCTCTTGATAATGCTATTCAGTATTATTATTCAGAAGTATCAGCGAAGAAGGCTGCTGATAAAGCTGCTAAGTCAAGTCTAGCTGAAGATGATATCATCGAAGTAAATGTAGAAGATGCTGATGATGATACACCTATTATCAATTTGCTGAATTCTCTTGTTGTACGTGCTTATAACTCAAATGTTTCAGATATTCATATAGAGCCTTTTGAGAAACATACATCAGTTCGTATGCGTATGGATGGTGTAATAGTAGACTTCATGACATTACCTAAGAATATCCACAATTCTCTAATAGCTCGTGTAAAGATTATTGGTGATCTGGATATCGCTGAACGTCGTATTCCTCAAGATGGTCACTTTAAGACTAATGTAGAGGGTACACCTATAAATGTCAGAGTATCCGTTATTCCTACTGTATTTGGTGAGAAGGCGGTTCTTAGACTTCTAGCATCTGCGGCTACAATTGATCATAGTGGAACTTTTGGTATGAATGATCGTAATTATCAGATAGTCAGCCAGATGCTCCAGTCACCTAACGGTATAGTATATGTAACAGGACCTACAGGTTCTGGTAAGTCTACCACTTTGTATATGATACTTTCTGAGCTGTCTCAGAGAGCGGTGAATATATCAACTATAGAGGATCCGGTAGAGAAAAACCTGCCAAAGCTGAATCAGATGCAGGTTAATAATACCGCTGGTCTTACCTTCGAAGTAGGACTTAGGGCACTGCTTCGTCAGGATCCGGATATTATCATGCTGGGTGAGACCCGTGATGCTGAAACTGCGTCCATATCAGTTAGAGCAGCTATAACTGGTCACCTGGTTCTTTCTACACTTCATACTAATGATGCTGCATCATCAGTTACACGACTTATAGATATGGGTATCGAGCCATATATGCTGGCCAACTCACTTGTTGGTATCATAGCTCAGAGACTTGTACGTAAGGTTTGTCCGGATTGTGGAACCTGGGGAGAGATGACTGCAGAAGAACAAAGAATAGTTGGAAAGCCTCTTCCTAGAGTAATGCACAAGGTCGGATGCAAGAAATGTAATGGAACCGGTTATAGAGGTCGTATATCTATCCATGAGATATTGCCTATAGATAAAAAGGTTCGTAAGATGATATCAGACGATGAATCTGCGGAAGATATCAAGACATATGCTCGCCAGGAACTGGGTATGCTTACCCTGAAAGAGAGCTGTATGGAACTGATTGAACAGGGCCTTACAACAGTTGAAGAACTTGTCAAGGTTGCATATTACGACTAAATCCTCGATTTTTGTGAATAGAAGGTGTGAGAACTGTGAAAAGTGTGTGAAATAGCCGTTTTTCGAAGCTATTTTCACTGAAATTGTTACAATTATATTAATAAAATAACTCTTGCTCGTGGATGAATTTAAAAGATTATGACCAAAATTGAATGAATTCGTAGAAGAAGGGGTGCGGATTATACAGGTTGCACAAATTAGTTTGTGAATTATTGTGCGTTTAGTGGATTTAACGGGGTGGTTTACATAAGTGCTTGCAAAATGAGAATTCGCTTGTTAAAATCAAGTTAACTTATTCATGAGAGAGTTGTTTGATAGATCGAAGATCAAACAAATGAAGAATTTATATTAAGGAGGATTTGACTTATGAAGAAGAATAATAAAGGTTTTACACTTGTAGAACTTATCGTGGTACTTGTTATTTTAGCTATCTTAGCTGCAATCCTTGTTCCAGCGCTTCTTGGATACATCGATAAGGCTAGAGAAGGTCAGTATGCTGAGGAAGCTCATTCAATACTAACAGCATATCAGGCATATGAAACAGAGCAGTATGCTAAGGGTGAGACAGCTCCTAAGGCTCCAGATCTTACATACGTTAATGCAATTGTTTCACCTACTAATGTTTCAGCAGCTGGTACAGTTTATTGTGGAGTTAAGTCAACTTCAGGTACAAATGCTAGTCATGCAGCGTTTACTGTTAGTGGAGTTTCTGGTTTGACATTTACTTCACAGAATGGAAAAGAAGTTGTGTGTTCATTCGATGGTTCTGATTGGGTAATTACTTCTGTTGATGGAAAAGCTACAGGAAAGACTGCTCCTTCAAGCTTTACAGGTACAGCTGTTCAGTAAAAATATTTGACTAATGAATACTAAAAGCACGGTGCTAGTCACCGTGCTTTTTTTGTGCTCAATAGTTTTATTCTATTTAGTATATGTGGTATTATAGAGGAGGCTAAATAGTCAGTCAGTATCAGGAGAGTGTTGTGTTGAAAAAGCTGAGTGGATTAAAAATTAATGAATACTTATTAGCATTTTTTATTCCAGTAATATTAATTACTTTTTTTTGTGCTATTAAAAAGATTCCTCCATTCGGAGGATATGATATCTTCTTATATAGTGGTACAGAAGAACTTAAAGAATTTTTATATGAGTTCTGGATCAGCGCTAGACAAGGACGATTCTTTTATTTTAGTACTAGGAGTGGCGTGGGATATGACTTCTCGACTGTTATTACATATTATTTTGCTAATCCACTAGTTTTTATCTATTTACTTCTTCCAAAATCGAGTCTATCTACTTTTTCTAGTATTCTATTTATCTTTGAAGCTGGTTTGGCTGGACTCTTTTCATATATGATGTTCAGTATTACATATACAACTACTGCAGCTTCTGGAAATGATTCAAGTGAAAAAACTTCAAGAGATATAAATAAAGCTATTTATATTATCTTATCCACGCTTTATTCCGTTTCTTTTATTATTCCTGATTCTAAAATCAACTCTATAAATGCCATCTCAGTTGCATTATTTCCTTTAGTAATTCTTGGGCTTAGGAAATTACTGCAAAATGGCAAATCGTTTCTATATATTATTACTCTAGCGGTTGCTACTATTTGTAGCATTCAAATTGCAATTCCGATATTTATATTTATGTGTTTTTACATGCTGGTTCTAAGTTTTAAAGATTTTAAGCTGTTTATTAGAATGCTTATTCCAAAGCTGATTTCAGACCTGATCGCAATTGGACTTGCTATGCCTTTCGTTCTTAATAATATTTCTAGTTCCTTCTTCCATAAGGAGTATAGTCTGAATATCATGCAGTTCCTTTTCACAAATGATAGATATAAGATGTTTAGCTTTATTCTTGCATTCTTATTTATATATTTTGTTTCATTTTTACTTAACAGTAAGAATTGCGAGAGGAGAACAGATACAAAAAAGAAAAATAATAAGAAGTTTATCTTAATAGGAGTATCTGTTATAGCTGTAGCTACTGTATTTTTGGCATCTATCTTCAGCGAGGATAGATATAATAAATTAGATATAAAAGTTCTATCTACTGATATTGTTCTGAAAAGTTCGGAATATGATTATTATGATAATGTAAAGTCTTATGGTACTCCTGTGACTGAAAGACTTATAGATATATACGCACCTACTGCTTATGTTGTTCCATCTAGTGTATTAAAGAGTAGACTTAGAACAGAGTATCCTTATGAGAAAATGAATTCTTTGGTTAAGGAGATGACTGGAATTGAGGATATATTTGTTTTCGCTGAGGATAATCTCAGTATCATTCCAGATCCAACAGATCCAACTAATGGAGACAAAATGATAGTGTATCTATCCTTCAATCAAGAGGGGGATTATTATACTAGTCTTGAGGGTGTATATGAGCTGGGAAAGTTATATCCAGAAGAGCGGTATGAGATAAAATGTGTCTGCCCGAATAACAAGCTGAAAAGGATACTTAACGGTCGAGAATCTGCTTACCTGGATAGGGACAAGTATGATGAATTTGATAATAAGCTTAACGATATCAAGGTTGACATAACTCGTGATTATTATTCTCTTAAAATTGAGTCTATTGGAGATGAGTTGAACACAAAGGATGACAGTATTCTTCTGATTCCTAATGATTTGTCTCGTTGCTTTGTTCCTAAAGGAGATGCTGAAAGAATTCAAAGCTTCAAGTTCTTTGAGGATGAAGTTTCTTATATCGAAAACTTTAAAGAAGGGGATGAATATAAGTACTCGCCAGTGGCATTTCTACACGGAACTGTTGTTTCCTTAATAGCGTTACTTATGTTTGTAGGTTTATTCGTTTTCAAACGTAGAAAGAAAGCTGAAAAGAAAGATAAGAATATAGATGATGATGAGAAGACCAATAAACTAAGTGATAGTATAGTGGACTGGCTGACTGAAAGAAGAGTGTATTATTTCTCTATAATTATCAATCTTTTGCTATATCTAATAGTGGTAATAGCGTATAATATGGTTCCTTTTGGAGAAGATTCCTTTGTTAGATCAGATGGGTATCTTATATCATACCCTGGTCTTGTAAAGGAAATCTGGGATTTGAGAGATGGTACTATGCCTGTGCTTGATTTCACACTAGGAATGGGCAGTGGTGGCACTACCTTTCTCTCGAGTCTGGCAACTTTTGTATTTCCATATAGATTGATACTTTTATTATCAAATGTAAATAACAGTCTCGTTCTATATAATCTGGTATATTTGCTTGAGTTCCTTACAGTTGGTCCGGCGATTATTTTTTATTTGATACATAGACCAAATGCCAAGAATATGGAGAAGACTGCGCTGAAGCTTGTGCCTATATCGATGGCTTATAGCCTATCGTCATATATTCTAGTATATTACCATTTCTGTGAGTTTATGGTATATGCTACAGTGCTTCCAATTATGCTTCTAGTGATGGAGAGACTAGTGTACCTAAACAAGAAGATAGTTTACATAATTCTTCTGGCGCTTTGCATGTTTGTTAATCCATATTATGCATTTATCATGTGTGAATTACTTCTACTTTATTTCTTTACGCTGGATTTCGAAGATGGAAAGGACTTTCTTAGAAAGGGTGTGAGATTCGCGCTGTGTTCTATTGCTGCTGCAGGAGTGTCCTTATTCAAGCTTATTCCGTATTATCAGACCGTTATGAATACTGGTTACAATGAGGCGGATGGAAATGCATCTAATACACTGAAGATATTCACTCAGAGTTTACTGAAAAATATAAACGATATAGATATTAAATACCCTGTGATTCTAGTTACTAGTGACTGGACACAGGCTAATGCTTATGTGGGACTGCTTCCGTTTTTGATTATTCCGGTATATATGGCAATCAGCGGTATTCCGCTTAAGAAAAGAATCAAGAGAGTAGCGCTGATATTTATCATTTATTTTGCTTTTGGAAATCAGCTTCTGAATTTTGCGCTACACGGCTTCCATTTCCAGAATCTTGTGCCTAACAGATTCTCAATATTCTATATATTCCTAGTGGTTACACTATTCTATGATGTGATTATTAATTACAAAGAAATATATAAGACTAAGGCTGTTATAGCATTTGCTTCTATGGCAGGTATTACACTTTTTGTGCTAATTATTAATAATAATTTTGAGACAAACAAGCTTATACTGTCAGCTCTCTTCATTATTGCTTACCTTGTAACGATTTTCTATGGTAACAGGGAAGGTAATAAGTATAAATGTACCCGCGCGCTATTAATTATTCTAATGATAGAGCTTGTTGTATCTGGGGTTCATACTGTAGGAGCGAATGATGATTCAACTTTTATCTCTCCTGATGGTGTGATTGTGATGAGAGATTTGTCGGAAAAATATAATTTGAAGTCAGATGCTCTGCTTAGAACAGAGGTTCTCAATACAGACAACTTCAATACAGCGAAAATGGTTAATACTAATTCCGTTAGCGCTTTCACATCTACCTTTCAACAGGAACAGGCAAAGGTTTCGAGAACTTATAATGTGGAAACACAGAATAATAATATCAACTATGCAGTGGGAAATCCGCTAGCGAACCTTTTCCTTAATGTTCATTATTTCCTGGCAGAGGGTAGTGGTGATGTTAGTAAAGTTCCTTATTACTATGAGCGTGTAGAGAAATCTGAAAATATATATTTATATAGAGATCCTTATGCGGCGTCAGCAGGTATTATTCTGCCGAAGGATGCTGGAGAAACATATGGAGGAAAACTATATGGTAAGAAGGGCGGAAAGATTACTGCCATAGAAGCGCAAAATGAACTGTGTCAGGCTCTTGTAGGAAAGGATTTATATACTATAATTGATTTGGATTATAATACGGCACCGCTGAATGAATATAGCTTCACGCAGCTGGATGCTATTATAGCTGATGATATAAAGGGTGATATATATGTGGCGACAAATAGGGAAGTAAAGTATGCGGGATATTCGAAAGGTAAAGGGAGCTTTATATATGCTCAAATCGAAATCCCAGATGGGTTTAATAAGGAAGATATCAAAGTAGCCGTACTTGATGAGAGTGCACTAGCTTTACTTTCGGAATATGTTAAGAATCATTCCTTATCAGACTACAGTTTAGAAGATGATACTTTGGTAGGTCATTATGATTCAAAAGAAGCAGCTGAACTGATGATTCCAGTTCCAGCCTACAAGGGATGGACAGTGTATATTGACGGAGTAGAAGTGCCATATAGTGACAGCATGGGTGGAGTTACACTTGATATTCCAGCCGGTAAGCATGAAATAAAAATGTCATGGGAATAACCCATGACATTTTTTTATCCCCTCGGATAAGTCTTACTATTTTTAACTGCATACATCTTTTCATCAGCATCCTTGATTGCCTGTGTCAGATCGAAGGTGTCGTCTAGTGTCAGGGTTATATAACCGCAGCTGGTTGAGATGTCGTATGCTTTACCTGAGTCTATATTGTATTCTTCAAGGTTTTTGTTTATCTTTTTTATGATCTGGTCGGGATCGCATTCTCCAAATATTACTGAGAAGACTTCGTCGCCACCGAATCTAGCTGAAAGGCTTGATTCGGGAACTGATGTCTGGAGTGCATTTGAAACTCTATAGATTGCATTGTCGCCGTCTGCATGACCAAATCTATCATTTATATATTTCAGACCATCGAGGTCGGACATGATAACAGTAATAGGTTTGTCGCGGTGTTCAGGCTTCTTGATGGTTCGTTTGAATATATTCAGGAAGCCTATTCTGTTGAAGAGACCGGTAAGTGAATCGTGACGGTACATTTCGTCCATTCTCTCAAGAAGCGTTCTCTGATACTGGATATTAACGTATCCACCGACTCCTATACTGATAGCATTTGTTGCATTAACTATATTTGAGTAGTTCGATATCAGATAATCATTAAAGTGGTAACAGATAAATCCAAAGGGCCTGTTCATGAAGTCGAGAGAGTTGAAGATGAGTGGGTACCCACTCTCCAGAAGCTCAAACATTCGGTCTCTTATAGCAGGCGTCAGAACATCCTCGGTAAATCCAGGCTGTGGCTCTGGAATAGCAAATGTATCTTTTTTGTAATTCTCGGTGTAGTCGGAATCATATATTATAATGAAATCCTTGGTTGGATTATCATGAGCCTCGTCTGTAAAATAGTTATTATCTACATCAAAACAGTTCCTGTCGATTGCACATAGAACATTCTCTGTTTTGTAGCTTTCCATATTTTGAACCATTTCTCCGGGAGTCGTACTTGTCTGCATGGATGAAGTTATCTGCTGAAGTACGCGGTTATCATCATTATGTCTCGAGAAGCTCTCTCTAAACCAATCCCTAAGTAGCTTTGTATGAGCAGTGTATTCATGACATCCACAGGATTCGTTAGATATGAATTCAGGAACTATTTTATGGTGCTGCTCCTTGTGATTTTCCATTACCTGAAAGGCTTCCTCAGCGGTTGCTTCAGCAAGTAAAATGATATCGCAGGAAGCAGTAGTGATCTTAGGAGATGTAAAGTATATTCCGTCGTATCCATCAAATCCGGTAACTATTACGTCGTCAGGAACCTTATATCCTGACTCAGATAGCATCTCTGAGACCGTGATTGCCATTACATCATTTGCGCAAATGATTGCTTCCGGAAGCTCATCTCTACTTAGTATCTCTTCAGTAGCTTTACGACATGGATCTGCCCAGAAATAACCGAAGCTTATCATGCTATCGTCGTAAGGTATTCCATTATCGGCAAGCACCTTCTTGAAAACGTCGATTCTCCTATTAGAGAATTCATTATCTGGCTGTCCCGCCATCATATGTGGTTTTTTAACGTGGTGATATTCAATTACGTGACGAACTACCAGTTCAAAGCCCTGTTCATAGTCGAAGTTGATAGTAGAAGTGTTGTCGTAATGTCCATCAGCGATTACGACAGGAATATTCTTCTCATTTGATTTGGCAATTATTTTATTGGCAATCTTATGACTCTTGATCTTTTCGTCCATTATAATAATGCACTGAACAAAGTCGTACGGAATAAGGTCGAAGACATACTTTTCTGTAGCCTGACGATCCTCTTCCCAGTAGATATCTGAATTGATTGAAAAAACGAATAAATTGTAGCCTCTGGAGGTAAGTAGTTCATTTAGTCTTACGATGAAACCATGTATTTGAGGCTCGTATATTCTTGAAGTGCATAGTACAACTATCTTTTTATCTGTTTCCATAAGTAACGCTCCTGTTTTAACCCCATCCCCAGCAAATAGTATATCACTTAAAGGGTTCTGTATCAATAATTCGTTTCTCTTCAGGATGGTAGAAAAAGTCTTTTATGTTCATTGACAAATGAGCTGTTCTCTGTCAAAATTGGTTAGTATTAATTTTTCGTGATTTCACTTGTTAGAGGTGTGACTATGGTGGAAAAAATAAATGTATTTAAACAGGAACTAAGAGAAGAGTTTATCGGTCATATGCTGCCATTTTGGATGAATCTAAAGGATGAGGAAAATGGTGGTTTCTACGGGCTTGTTGATTTCAATCTGAGCCTTGATAAAAAAGCGGATAAAGGTTGTATACTTAACAGTAGAATTCTTTGGCTGTTTTCAAATCTTTATACACGTATAGAAACCGGAAAATGGGGAACAGTAGAGGTCGATGATGTGCTTAAGTCCCGCTGGCTTGAAATAGCAGATCATGCATATAGATTTCTTGTGGAAGCATTTCTGGATAAAGAAATGGGCGGTGTTTACTGGTCTGTTACCTATGACGGAAAGCCTGCTGATACAACGAAGCATACATACAATCAAGCTTTTGCTATCTACGCGCTTTCTTCCTATTACGAGGCTACTGGTAATAGAGAAGCCTTTGAACTTGCTACTGAGCTATTTCATCTGGTAGAGGAGAAGTTCAGAGATGAGGACGGATATTTAGAAGCCTTTAAACGTAATTTCGATTTGGAATCAAATGAGAAGCTTTCTGAAAATGGCGTAATGGCTACTCGTACTATGAATACACTTCTTCATATAATGGAGGCCTACACTGAGCTATTCCGTGTAGATGAAGATAAGAATAGTGAAGTTCTGGTAAGTATCATTAAGGCTCTCGATATTATTAATGAGAAAATATATAATCCGGAAAAGGGAAGACTTGAAGTATTCTTTGATAAAGATTATAACAGTCTAATAGACCTGTACAGCTATGGGCATGACATTGAGGCGGCGTGGCTTATGGACAGGACTGCGGATGTGATTTCCAAAGCAAATACCCTAAAGAATGTTGATGTATCTGAACTTACAGATACACTTACAAGGAATATATACGATATTACATTTAATCCGAACGGTATTCCGGCCGAATCCGAAAACGGAAAGGTTCTTGAGACAAGAATATGGTGGGTTCAGTGTGAATCCATGATTGGATTTATGAATGGATATAATAAAGATTCCTCCAACGAGAAATATCTGGAGGCTGTCCTATCTATATGGGAATATGTAAAGGAGCACGTGATAGATAGAAGACCGGGCTCCGAATGGTTCTCCGAGGTGAGACCTGATAACGAGCCTATAGAAACAAAGCCTATGGCAGATGAGTGGAAATGTCCTTATCATAATGGTAGAATGTTTATCGAAATGATGGAAAGGTAGATATATTATGAGTACACTAGAAACAAATGTAAATGAAGAGAAGAAGCCTGAGAGAAAGAAGGTTCTCCTGAGCGGCATTCAGCCTACAGGAGTTTTCACTCTAGGCAATTATATAGGAGCTGTTAGAAATTGGAAGCAGCTTCAGGAGGATTACGATTGCGCATACTTTATTGCAGATCTTCATAGTCTGACTATCCGTCAGGATCCTGCTGAATTGAGAAAACATTCTAAGGAAGCCTTCGCTCTTCTCCTTGCTTGCGGAATAGATCCTGAGAAGAGTCTGGCATTCATTCAAAGCCATGTTCATACACATGCAGAGCTTGGATGGATTCTTTCATGCTACACACAGTTTGGCGAGCTCTCAAGAATGACACAGTTTAAAGATAAGTCAGCACAGCATTCTGATAATGTAAATGCTGGTCTTTTCGATTATCCTGCACTTATGGCTGCAGATATTCTCCTGTATCAGCCGGATTATGTTCCAACAGGAGCTGACCAGAAACAGCATATAGAGCTGACCAGAACTATAGTTAATAGATTTAACAATCTATACGGCGAAGTGTTCAGAGTTCCAGAACCATATATTCCAAAGAGTGGCGCGAAGATAATGTCCCTTCAGGAGCCTACAAAGAAGATGTCGAAGTCAGATCCAAATCCAAATGCGACTATATCTATTCTGGATACTCCGGATGTTATCATGGCCAGATTTAAGAGAGCGGTTACAGATAGTGAGACTGAGGTTGCCTTTAGAGAGGGTAAGGATGGTATCAACAATCTGATGACTATTTATTCTGTATTCACGGGAAAGTCAATGGAGGATATCGAGAAGGAATTTTCCGGAAAAGGATATGGCGACTTCAAGAAGGCTGTTGGTACGGTCGTTGCGGATGGGCTTGCTCCTGTTCGTGATGAATTTAACAGACTTCTGAAGGATAAGGCTTATCTTGAGGAGTGTTATAAGAAGGGAGCTGAAAGAGCAACCTATATATCCAACAAAACACTTACAAAGGTTAAGAAAAAAATTGGCCTTATTTTACCATAATCAGATGAACGGGGATGAAGTTCGAAAGAGTTTTATCCCTTTTTTGTATTTATTTAATTTTTTCACCAGGAGTTTATTTCGAATATGATTATCATAGAGTTTTTGGTGTCCTCCGTTTTACTAGGTGTGGCACTTGCTATGGATGCTTTTTCTGTATCAATGGCAAATGGCTTGAATGAACCAAATATGAAAACTAGAAAAAGGATCATGATAGCTTCAGTTTTTGCTGGCTTTCAGTTTTTGATGCCACTAATAGGGTGGTTTATGGTTCATACCATTATTGAGATATTTTCGATTCTGCAAATGTTTGTTCCATGGGTGGGATTTGTTCTGCTTATTTTTATTGGTGGCAAAATGATCCTGAATGGAGTGATGGAGTGGAATGGTTCAAGTGATGAAACAGGACTGCTTCGAAAGAGAGAGCTCTTTGTTCAGGGAATAGCAACATCTATAGATGCGCTTTCGGTAGGATTTACCATTTCGGATTATTCTATTGTAAAGGCGATTATGTGTGCTATGATAATCCTGATAGTGACATTTTTTATATGTTTGTTAGGACTTAGGATTGGCAGATACTTCGGAGTGAAGCTGGCCGGTAAGGCGTCATTTCTGGGTGGGATGATATTAGTAGGTATAGCTATTCATTTGATTATATAATAGGACGAAGTAAAACCAGTATATATAATTATAATTCAGGGGAATACAATGCAGGTTGTTAATTACAGCAAAGATAAAAATGAGATCCGCCTTATAAGATATAGGAAAAAGGGATTACTGCGTCTGATATTTAGTCGTCTTGCGGGAATCATTCTTCTTCTACTGATTCAAATAATAATAATTGTAGCGATATTCTCATGGTTCAGTACGTACGTACCGTATTACACGGTTATAATGTCCGTGTTTACTGTAATCATGGTTTTTTATTTGTATAACTGTGACATGGACTCGTCAGCTAAGCTGACCTGGATGATTATAATAGGTATTTTCCCGATCCCTGGAGCAGTGTTCCTTGCATTTACTCAGGTGGAACTGGGACATAGACAGCTTAAGAGGGCTATGCTGAGGGTTATTGGCAGTACTAAGAATGCCATCAGCCAGGATAAGGGTATAATCAGGGAGCTTAGGGAGGATAACTCCGGACTTCTGGAGCTGAACAGGTACATTAACAATACAGGGTGCTTTCCGGTTTTTAAGAATACTGAGATTACCTACTTTCCGTGGGGGCAGGATAATTTTGCTGCCATAATGGAGGAACTGGAAAAGGCTCAGGATTTCATCTTCATGGAATATTTCATAATAGATGAAGGATATATGTGGGGAAGGATTCTGAAGCTTCTCAAGGAGAAGGTGGAACAGGGCGTTGAAGTCAGAGTTATGTATGATGGCATGTGCGAGATGCAGCTGCTGCCCCATGACTATATGAAAAGACTTAGCCTGCTGGGAATAAAGGCAAAGACCTTCTCGGAGATTCACCCTTTCGTGTCCACCTACTATAATTATAGAGACCACCGCAAGGTTCTGGTTATAGATGGCAAGGTGGCATTTAATGGTGGAGTAAACCTTGCGGATGAATACATTAATAAGATCAAACGATTTGGCCTTTGGAAGGATACTGCAGTGATGGTAAGGGGAGATGCTGTAAGAGCGTACACCCTGATGTTCCTGCAAATGTGGTCGGCAAATGATCAGGATGTTGATTATGACAGATACTTAAAAGTCAGCACGGATGCTGATAAGTATGCGGATGAGCCGGGCTATGTAATGCCGTATAGTGATATACCTTTAGATGAAGAGAAGGTTGGCGAGAATATATATATAGACATTTTGAATCGTGCCAGAAAGTATGTTCATATAATGACACCGTATCTGATACTTGATGATGAGCTGAAGAACGCCATAAAATTCGCTGCGCGGCGAGGCGTTGAGGTTGACATAATTCTGCCGGGCATACCGGACAAGAAGATGGCATTTGCCCTGGCAAAGTCCCACTATAAGTCACTTATAGAATCGGGCGTCAATATATACGAATACACACCAGGCTTTGTGCATGCAAAGGTCTTTATTTGCGATGATGAGAAGGCTGTTGTGGGAAGCATTAATCTGGACTATAGAAGCTTATATCATCATTTTGAATGCGCCACATATATGTATAGGTGCAGGGTAATAGAAGATATAGAGGGCGACTTCCAGGAAACTCTCAAAGGATGTTACAATATTCAGTTGGAGGACGTTAAGAACGAGAAACTGTTCTATAAACTCGCAGGTGGAGTAGTGAAGCTGGTTGCTCCGCTGATGTAGCGGATAAAAACTACTATTTGCAGTATTAAGATATAGAGGAGATGATTTGCTTGCAAGCTAAATCATCTCCTCTATATCTTGAAGCTCCTGCGAAGCAGGAGTCTAAGCGGCATGAGGAAAATGTCTGCGCAGCAGACGTAAGAGCACGAAGTGCGAATTTTCCGAATAGCCGGTTAGAGTACTGCAAAAAAATCTACACAGTAGATGTAGCGAATAAAAATTAATGCTTGCTTTATATAAAACCCTGTGATAATATGGGAACGTTGCTGGTAAGTAATCGAGGTATAAGGTTTTAGGAATCTTGTATAGAGTTACTTATACGTTACATAGAAAAGGAGAATTATTATGAGAGAGGGAATACATCCAGATTATTATCAGGCTAAGGTTGTATGCAACTGTGGAAATGAGTTCGTAACAGGCTCAACTAAGGAAGATATCCACGTTGAAATCTGCTCAAAGTGCCATTCTTTCTATACAGGTCAGCAGAAGGCTGTTAAGGCTCGCGGACGTATAGATAAGTTCAACAAGAAGTATGGCGTAAAGGCTGATAACTAGATACTTAAATATTAGGTGACAATGGGGACGGTTCTTATTGTCACCTTTTTAAGATTTCTACATTGACTAGTAGGGTTTTGAAAAGGTGAGAATAAGAATCGTCCTTTTAAATATCACTGAAGAAGAGTGATGAGCTAAGCTAGAGGTAATAGATGAAAAGAGTTAATATTGGTGGACAGGCTGTTCTGGAAGGCGTAATGATGAAGGGACCTTCCTCCTACGCACTGGCAGTTAGAAAACCAAATAAAGAAATAGATGTTAAAGTTACTCCATATAAATCAATGGGAGAGAAGCATAAGGGGCTGAGTATTCCCATTGTTCGAGGAGTGGTGAACTTCATAGAGTCTCTTTATATAGGAATGAAAACACTTATGGATTCTTCTGAATATTTTGAAGAGGACGAGGCTGAAGTAAAAACAAAAGAAGATACTAAGAAAGAGTCTGGCAACTCAGGCTACCTTATCGGCACGCTTATTTTTTCTTTAATAATAGCCATCGGAGTTTTTATGCTTCTTCCGGCATTTCTCGCGAATTTCCTTTATAAGCTTACTGATAAGGATATCATCGTAAATATAGCAGAGGGACTACTCAGACTTTTTATTTTCTTAGGATATGTGGCTGCAATCGCACATATGGAGGATATAAAGAGAACCTTCATGTATCATGGAGCGGAGCATAAGACCATAAACTGTATGGAGGCTGGTAAGGATCTTACAGTTGAAAATGTTAGATCGGCAACTAGATTTCATAAGAGATGTGGAACCAGCTTTGTATTTATTGTAATGATAATAAGCATTTTCGTCTTCATGTTTGTGCAGACAGATGTGATGTGGATCAGACTGGTTTCGAGAATCCTTTTGATTCCGGTGATTGCCGGAATATCCTATGAGGTAATCAGATACGCAGGAAGACATACAAATGTATGCTCCAACATACTGAGTGCTCCAGGTCTATGGGTTCAGCGGCTTACTACCAGAGAACCAGACGACGATATGATAGAAGTTGCTATTAAGTCAGTCGAAGGAGTAATCGACTGGCATGAATATGTTGAATGTGTAAGAAATGATTCTTTTGAATGATCCTGTAAATGAGGCTATTGATTAGGTAGATCAAGGAGAATTAGTAGTATATGAATGAAGAGAATCAGATAGGACGTGTTATCGGAAAAGGCACTAAGATTCTTGGCGATGCCGGGATAGAGAATAACCAGGCTGAAGCCAGACATCTGATGATGTTTATTCTGAAGGACAGTCTGACAAATATATATACTCGACTTACTGATGAACTGGATGAGTTCACTAAGATGCGTTATATGAAGATGATTAAGAAGCGCGCAACCCATTATCCTCTTCAATATATAACGGGATATACTTACTTTATGGAAGATGAATATCTGTGCCGTGAAAATGTTCTCATCCCTAGATATGATTCAGAGATACTTGTTATCCATGCTGCTGGAATATCTACGGACAGACCAATGAAGGTTCTGGATATGTGCACAGGTACTGGTTGTATCGGAATCGCATACGGTAAGGAACGAGTGGAAATGGGATATATAGATGATATAACACTGTCCGACATTTCCGATGATGCGCTAGCGCTTGCGGCAGAAAATGCCGAGAAGCTGGAGGCAGATGTGAGGATAGTAAAGAGTGATCTATACGAAGCCTTTGAGGATGAAAACGGAAATCCTGCAGAGACCTTTGATCTGATCATCAGCAATCCTCCTTACATAAGGACAAAGGATATAAATAATCTGATCAAGGATGTCAGGGACTATGAGCCAAGGCTTGCTCTGGATGGCTCAATGGATGGGCTGGCTTTCTATAGAAGAATTATTAGTCGCGCGCCAGAGTTCCTGAATCAGAATGGAAGCATAGCTCTTGAGATAGGCTACGATCAATATATGGATGTGGCAGATATCCTGAAAGAAAACGGTTTTATCAATATTCGTAAGGAACAGGACATGAGCGGGCTGGATAGAGTGATATCTGCGCAACTATAATTAAAAACAATGTCATTCTGAGCGCAGCGAAGAATCTTATAATATAACGGAGGAATAAAATGTTTGACAAGTTAGAAGAACTGGTTACCAAACTGGAAGAAATAATGCAGGAGCTCTCAAATCCTGATGTAGTAAATGACCAGGAAAGATTTAGAAAGCTTATGAAGGAGCAGAGTGATCTGACTCCTATCGTAGAAAAGTATAAGGAATATAAGAAAGCTAAGCAGGATGAAGAAGACAGCCTGATGATCCTTGACGAAGAGTCAGATGAAGAAATGAAGGAAATGGCAAAGGAAGAGCTTGCTGAAGCTAAGAAGGCTATCGAAAGATGCGAGCAGGAGCTTAAAATCCTCCTTCTTCCAAAGGATGCAAATGATGATAAGAACGTAGTAGTTGAAATCCGTGCCGGTGTTGGTGGTGACGAAGCTGCACTTTTTGCAGGAGAGCTGTATCGTATGTACAGCCATTATGCAGAGAAGAAAAGATGGCAGACTGAGCTCATTTCAATTGATGATACAGGTATCGGCGGTATCAAGGATGTAAACTTCCTTATAAAAGGTAAGGGAGCATATTCCAAGCTTAAGTATGAGAGTGGAGTGCACAGAGTTCAGCGTGTGCCGGAGACTGAATCAGGTGGACGTATCCACACATCAGCAGCTTCCGTAGCTATCATGCCAGAGGCAGAAGAGGTTGATGTAGAGATAAATGAAAAGGATATTCGTATCGACGTTATGCGTGCTTCCGGAAATGGTGGACAGTGTGTTAATACTACTGACTCCGCAGTACGTCTGACCCACTATCCTACAGGTATAGTTATTTACAGCCAGACAGAGAAGTCACAGATTCAGAACAAGGCAAAGGCATTTGCGCTGCTGAGAACTAAGCTCTATGATCTGGAAATGCAGAAGGCTCATGATGCCGAGTCAGAGGCAAGAAGAAGTCAGATAGGTTCCGGCGACCGTTCAGAGAAGGTTCGTACCTATAACTTCCCTCAGAGCCGTGTAACAGACCACAGAATTAAGCTTACATCATATAGATTAAATGAAACCTTGAATGGGGATCTTGATGAGTTTATAGATGCTCTTACGGCAGCTGATCAGGCTGCAAAGCTTGCCAAGATGGAAGGCGAGGAGTAATACTAAAGCCTTGTATTATTTAAGGATAAGACTTATAATAAATATATTATTTTAATGTTGTGGGAGGTTTGTTATGTTTTGTAATAAATGTGGCGCAAATGTGCCTGATGGAGCTGATTTCTGTCCCAACTGTGGTGCAGATCTCAGAGCGTTCAAGAGTAGTGGTACACCTATGATGGATATTCCTATTGCTGAAGCACCTGATGATGCTGAAAGTGATACAACAGTACTTACTGCAGATATGTCTGGTCCACTTACAATGGAGGATGTACCTAAAACAGAGGGCTTCGCAGATGTACAGCCAGAAGCTGCGCCAGCAGAGCCAGAGATTAGACAGCATCAGCCACAGGTACCAGAAGGAATGGTGGTTACGCCTGCACCTGTTACAGGTTCATCTATTTTATCAGATTCAAGTGTTGTTCCAGTTGGAGACAAACCACAGCAGGAAGCACCGGCACCTGCTCCGGCACCAGTACAGCCAGCAGTTCCAGAGACTCCGGTTGCTCAGCCAGTTGCACCAACACCAGTTGCTGCACCAGCACCTCAGCAGGTATATGCTCAGCAACAGCCAGCATATGATCAGATGAATAATTATGCTCAGCCACAGGGTGGAGTTACAGTTATTAATCAGATGTCGAGTGACAGTCAGGAGAAGCTTATAACTCCTTGGGGATATATTGGATATAGTTTTCTGTTCGGTATTCCTATTGTAGGAATCATTCTTCTGTTTGTATGGGGCTTCGGCGGAAGCTCTACTAAGAACCTGAAGAATTACTGTAGGGCACAGCTGTTAATGATACTTATTGTATTTGTTATTTGGTTAATTATACTCCTTATTTCTGTAGCAACAGGTGCTGCAATACTTGGTAGTATGGATTAGTAATAGAAAAGTATAGACTTATTTTATGAGCCGTAGTGTATATCACTATGGCTCATTTTTTTTGCACATTTTGATTTTCTGTTGTTTTTGTTAAGTTTATGGTATAATTCGGTATATGTGTTTTATTCGTTTAAAAATAGTCCATGGAGGAGTTATATATGGCAAAATGGATAATGGTTGTAGATGATGATACATCTAATCTTAAGATGGCGGGAAATATACTTAGTAAGAATAATATGAGGGTCACTGCGCTTAAATCAGGCAGGGCTCTTATTGATTATATATCGGAAAATGGTGCGCCAGATCTTATACTTCTGGATATCAAGATGCCGGAAATGGATGGATTTGAGACACTTAAACGTTTGAGAGAATACGAGAAGGAGCATGACCGTTCAGAGACTCCAGTTATATTCCTTACAGCAGACGAGAATTCAGGAAGCGAGACAAAGGGTTTTGAGATGGGAGTATCTGACTACATCCGTAAGCCATTTAATCCGGAGGTTTTACTTCGTCGAATAGATAATGTTATCTCGATGCAGACGGAGATGCAGAGTCTGAAAAGTGAAGCTACTACAGATAAACTGACAGGACTTCTGAACAAGGGTGCGACAAGTGTTGAATTTTCAAAAATGTGTACCAAGAGTACAGGTTGCTTAATGATGATCGACCTGGATTCCTTCAAGCTGGTAAATGACCTATACGGCCATGAGATGGGAGACAAGGTACTTATAACATTTGCGAATCTTATAAAGGAAACAGTTCCTCAAGGCAGCAAGATTGGAAGACTTGGAGGAGATGAATTTGCGGCGTTTTGCTTAGGTGTTCAGGAAGAGGAAGAGGTTGCGTCTATCACAAAGCGGCTTAATGAGCAGCTTGTCAGTAAAGCAAAGGAACTTATGGGAGAGGATATGAATATTCCTCTCGGTACTTCGATTGGCGCGATTGCAGTTCCTAAGCATGGAAATGATTATACTTCGCTCCTTAAGCTTGCGGATAAATGTCTCTATATCGTTAAGAAGAATGGTAAGCACGGATATTCCTTATACTCATCTGATCTTATTAGTGATGAGGAAACGGACTCCGTTATGGATATCAAAAGTATATCTGACATACTTGGAGAGAGAAATATCACAAATGTAGCTCTCCAGCTCGATATGGAAGCATTTTCACATGTGTTCAGATTTGCTACTCGATATTTTATTCGAAACAATATCAATTGTAGTAAGGTTCTCTTTACACTTAGTAAGCCGGAAAGCATGTCCAATGAGGTTTATCAGGATGCCTGCGATGAATTTGGAAATCATATCAGAGAGTCACTCAGAAAATCCGATATGCTAACCAGAAGCCGATACAACCAGTATTTTGTTCTTCTTACGGATATCAGAGAGAAGTTTGTCTCTGTAGTGTCTGAGGGAATAATTAAAACCTGGGATGAAGGTGATAATCCTAGACTCGATATAGAGTATGACTTTGAGTACGTAAGAAATAATCCTGGAATTGGATTCGAGGACAGCGAAGCTGAAATAGCTGTTGTTGATGACGATGACGTGAATCTTGATGTCGCTAGTGGTGTCCTTATCCATAGAGGACTTACAGTTCATACATATTCTTCCGGTGAGGAATTCCTTAAGGAAATAAGTATAGCTGAAAAGGTTCCTGACCTCATACTTCTAGATATTAAAATGGAAGGAATGAGCGGCTTAGAGGTTATGGATAAGCTGAAGGAATTGGGTGGAGATCTTGCGACCATACCTATTATTCTCCTGACAGGAGGAGAAAATGAAGGACTTGAAATAGAAGGAATGGAAAAGGGAGCGCTGGACTTCATATGGAAACCTTTTACACCAGAGCTTCTGAAGGTCAGAGTGAATCGTATACTTGAGCTCGTGACACTTAGAAAGAAATATCATAAGCCAGTCAAAAGTGACAGAGCTTAAATAACGGGGGACTTAATGGGGGCAAATAAAGAGAAAAATGATATGTTCAGAACTGGTAATCTAGTTCTGCTTTTGGGCTATACCATTTTCGCAATAATGCATGTAGTTATTACATTTCTCCTTGGATGGGATAAATGGGTGCTTTTTGTAATAGGCGCTTTTGTTGGTATATGCTGGGGTATACATATTAAATCAATATTTACCAGTAATCAGAGATTATGGGTGATTGCATTCATCATGATGATAAATTATTTCATCTATGGTGTGCATATGACAAGTACCTATGATCTTGCTATTGTTATGGCCGCAATCATGATGCTCTTCATCATGACAGAGATTAAGCCACTGATTACTCTGTGTCAGATAACCTACTACATATCTATGACATATGATCTTGCAAAATATGCTATGGATGGAGGTAAGTTCGACATCCTTTTAATATGCAGAATAATTATGCATTATTCTGTAATCACTATGCTTGCATATTTCCTTAAAACTATTATCAATAAATGGGAAGAGGTTGAGGCTGCATCTCAGGTTGAGATTGATAAGCTGACCGAATCCACCAACCGCCTAAATGATTTTCTGGCAAATGTTTCTCACGAAATTAGAACTCCTGTAAATGCAATTATCGGTCTGACTGGCATTTGCATAGATAAGGAAAAAGATGAAGATAATAAGAAAAATCTAGAGGCTGTTCGACAGGCTGGTAGAAGAGTATCAGAACAGATAGGAGATATACTGGACTTCTCTGAAATAGATAGAGGTAATATAGTCAGCAATCTTGAAGACTATATGCTGTCCTCCGCGATGAACGATCTGATGAATGATTTTCGTGAGATGAAGAAGGACGGAGTAGAGCTAATAATAGATATCGATCCAACTATTCCTGCGGTAATGAATACAGATATTACTAAACTCAAGAAGATCATTAAGGCTCTTGTATCAAATGGAATTAAGTACACTACTGAGGGCGGTGTATATCTTAAGCTTCATTCTGAGAGGCAGTCCTATGGCGTTAATCTCTGTATAGAGGTTTCCGATACAGGTATTGGTATGACGGAAGAGGAGCTTGAGAAGGTATACGAGAGATTCTATCAGACAGATTCGGGTAGAACTCGTACTGGAAGTGGTCTTGGGCTTGGTCTATCAATTGTAGCTGGTTTCGTATCACTGCTTGGTGGCTTTATGACTATCACCAGCAAGAAGGATGAAGGAACTACAGTTAGAGTAAGCCTTCCACAGAAGGTTGTAGAAGATGACCCATGCGCATCTGTAAATGATGTGAAGAGTGTTAAGGTAGGAGCTTATCTCAACACCTTTGGATTAAAGAATCCTATGGTCAGAGAATATTTCATTTATCAATCAGTGTCACTTAGTGATGGACTAGGACTAGAACTGCACAGAGTTGAAAATGTAGATAATCTGAAGAAACTCTCAGAGACAGTTGAACTGACACATCTCCTTGTTGGGGAGGATGAATATATGAAGGACCAGAGTGTTATAGATGAGTTTGCAAAGAAAGTTGTTGTAATGATAGTATCCGATTCTGATTTTGATATTTCTGATGGAACCAAGATTAGAATAATAAAGAAACCATTCTATGTATTTCCATTTGTGGCTTCTCTTAATAGCAGCATAGTCGATAGGGACACCAGTAATTCTGCTATTCGACTGGAGGGTGTTCACGCTCTGGTTGTGGATGATGAACCTATGAATCTGGTGGTTGCAAAGGGCATCTTAAAACAGTACGGAATGGAAGTCAGCACAGCCACCTCTGGAGCGGAGTCTATAGAAATGTGCCGAGACCATGCGTATGACATTATTTTCATGGACCATATGATGGCCGGTATGGACGGCGTTGAAGCTATGAAGAAGATTCGAGCAGACGTAAAGGGAATGAATCACGATATCCCTATAGTTGCCCTTACTGCAAATGCCATGAGTTCAGCTAAGCAGATGTTTATCTCGGAAGGGTTTGATGGATTTGTTAGTAAGCCGATTGAAATAGAAGAACTCGAAAGAACCATGAAGAGAGTTATTCCTGCAGACATGATTTCCTTTGTGCCTGAGGAAGAATTATTTAGTTCTTCGGAAAAAGAATCTGATGAAAAGAATATAGTTGTAAATGAAAATGATGCTGATGAGAATAATGAAGAACCTCCAAGCAGCGTGAAGGATAAACTGGCAAGACTTGGCGTGGATATGGATGCGGGACTTGTGTACTGCGGTGGAGATACAGACCTTTATGATGAGCTCGTTATCCAGTTCGCAGAGGAAGCTAGTGATAAAAGAAAGAAACTCAGAGCCTTCTACAATGATAGAGACATGAAGAATTACGAGATAATAATCCATGCGGCTAAGAGTACTTCCAAGATGGTTGGAGCGGGAGACCTGTCAGAGGATGCTATGAAGCTTGAAAATGCGGCTCACGAGTTTGATACAAGATATATAGATGAAAATCATTCAAGGGTACTAGCTGAATACAAGAAGATAAGCGACGGTATCCTTGAAGCGTATGGAAAGCCCCATCCCGAAGAGGATAGCTCTCAAGAATCAGAGAGTGATGAAGAGGTTATGGAGTTTGGACCATCAGATGATGAAGAAGTATTTGAATTCGAAGCATCAGGAGATGAAGTGTTAGAGTTCGCTGATTCAAATGATGATGAGGTTATGGAGTTCTCCCCATCGGGAGATGATGAAGTAATGGAGTTTGGTCCCGAAACAGAGGAGTAGGATATATGTTTGAAAAGCTGAAAAGCTATTTTGTAAATGAAGAAATAGATATGCGAAAAAGGGGATTTGCATTTAACATGCTTGTTACCGATGGAATCCTACTGGGTTCGCTTATTTCTCGATTTCTAATAGTTGGAATAACACTCAATACCTGGCTCTTTCTGGCTAGTTTTATTATTGTTGTCTTAGTTGGATTTATCTCCTTTAAGATTGGTAAGATTGATGCCGGAGCTAATATCCTGTCTTTCTTCCTTTTGTTTTCATTTTTCCCAATTATGTTTTTCACTTCTGGTGGAATACTTGGAGATGCTCCGCTTTGGTTTATATTCAACATACTCTTTATTTACAATATGATGAGTAACAAAAACCTTAAGTGGATATTCGTTCTTTTTCAGGAAATGGTAGCTATTCTTTGCTATCTCATTTCCTATTATTATCCGGATGTTGTTTTAAAATTCGAAGGGCTTCAGCCATACCTTATAGCATTTGTAACATTAATACTAGTTAGTGGCGCGGTGGCTACTATAATGAAGACTCAGATAGATTTTTTCGAGCTGCAAAATGCTGTTGCTGAGAAACAGAAGCAGGAAATCGAGGGACTGGTTGCATCACAGAATAAGTTCTTCTCCAGTATGAGTCATGAGATTCGTACGCCTATCAATACAATCATCGGACTTAATGAAATGATCCTGCGCGAGGACATCAGTGATGAGATAGCTGAGGATGCGGTTAATATTCGTGCGGCTGGTAAAATGCTCCTGAATACTATTAACGACATCCTTGATATGTCCAAGTTCCAGTCTGGGGATATGAAGATTCTCCTGGAAAACTATCATACCAGCAATATGCTGTCAGACCTGGTTGGAATGATATGGATACGTGCTCAGGAAAAGAATCTGGACTTTAGAATAAATGTGGCACCTGACATTCCGGAGGAGCTAAAAGGTGATGAGGTAAGAATCAAACAGGTTCTGATCAACCTCCTGAATAATGCAATCAAATATACAAAAGAAGGATCAGTCGTTCTATCTGTAGAGTGTGAGAAGCCAGGGGATGGAATATGCAACATGATATACACGGTAGAAGATACCGGTATGGGAGTTAAGAAAGAAGATATACCATACCTATTTACTGCGTTTAAGAGAGTTGATGAATCCAGCAATAAACATATTGAAGGAACCGGACTGGGTCTGTCTATTGTTAAACAGTTTGTCGACCTGATGGGTGGAAAGGTTTCAGTTAACAGTGTATATACCAAGGGTTCTACATTTATAGTAGAAATCCCTCAGAAGATTGTTTCAGATAAAGAGCTTGGCGAATACAACTATGAGAAGAAGCATAAGCTGGCTCATAGAACTAATTACAAGCAGAAGTTCGAGGCTCCAGAAGCGAGGATTCTCGTTGTTGATGATAATGAATCAAACCTCTTGGTAGTAACTAAGCTTCTTAGAGATACTAAGATTCAGATAGATACAGTTAAGAGTGGAGCGGAGGCGCTTAAGAAAACTCTTGAAGTAAAGTACAATCTTATCTTTATGGATCATTTGATGCCAGAGATGGATGGAATAGAATGCTTCCATGCAATTAGAGAACAGTCTGGTGGACTGAACAAAGAAACGAATATTGTTATCCTTACTGCAAATGCAGGAGAGGAAAACAGGACGCTTTACGCATTAGCAGGATTTAATGGATATCTTGTTAAGCCTGTATCTGGAAATGATCTCGAGAACGAAGTCTTTAGACAGCTCCCTAGAGCTCTTGTTAAGGTAATGGACAGCGAGGGTATCGAGCTTGAAGCAGATAGTGCCTGGATAAATGATAAACATAGAAAGAGAAGAATAGCGATAACAACAGAAAGTACAGCAGATCTTCCACAGCTTCTACAGGACAAGTACAACATTACAGTTTTAAATCACAAGGTTAAAACAAATGAAGGGACCTTCAGAGAGGGGACAGAGATCGATACTGCCGGACTTCTAAAATATATGGAGGACGAGACAAATGTTGCTTCCCCTATTCCTCCGAGTGTAGAAGACTATGAGACATTCTTTGCAGAGCAACTGGTAAATGCTAATAACATTATTCATTTATCTGTATCAGCTCAGCTGGAAGGTACCTCCTATGGGATATCAACTGAAGCTGCCAACTCCTTTGAAAATGTTACTGTATTTGATAGTGGACTTTTGTCATGCAGCCAGGGACTCATGGCTATCTTTGCAAGTCGTATGGCAGAGGCTGGAATGTCAGTTGATGAGATAATGACAAGACTGGACAAGCTAAACAATAGAATAAGAGCAAGCTTCATGATTGACAACATGGACTATATGGTCCGTGCTAAGCAGGCTAGTGAAGGAAGAGCAAATATAATGAAGGCTCTGATGCTGAGACCGGTTACATTTATGAAGGAAGGTAAAATCTCTACAGTTGGTTTTGCCTTCGGAACTAAGGAAAGAGCATGGAGGCTTTATATAGATAAATGCTTAAAGGGGGTTAAAGTAGAAAATACTGCTATTTTCATAAACTACGTAGGACTTAGCAAAAAGGAACTTGATTGGATCAGAGATGAGATAGAGAAGAGGGTTAAGTTTGAAAGAGTTTACTTCCAGCAAAGTTGCCCTGTGGTTGCTATAAGTTGTGGGCCGGGGGCTTTCGGACTATCCTTTGTAACGAAGTAAAATGGGCTCTAAAAAATACTTCACAAAATTATCAAAGAAATTTATAAAAAAAATGACAAATTTGATATTGACTTTGATATTTCAAAGTAGTATTATAAACAAGCTGTCGCATGAGGGACATAATTACGAGACAAGCAACGCGATGGTTTTTGTTTGCTCATCTAGTGAGCAAACAAAACGAACTTTAACAACAGAATAATGATGACAACCCCGAAAATTCTTTTAAATAATGAATATTCGGAATTGAACGAATCCAAATAAGAACAGTAAATTTTGGAATGGTAAAGCTAACGTTTTAACATGACAAGGATCGTTGAGAAATCAACACAAACTTTTTTTGAGAGTTTGATCCTGGCTCAGGATAAACGCTGGCGGCGTGCTTAACACATGCAAGTCGAACGGAGTGGTTCTCCCGAGGATTGACGGTGCTTGCACCTGATTGACTCATTTGAATCACTTAGTGGCGGACGGGTGAGTAACGCGTGGGTAACCTGCCTCATACTGGGGGATAGCAGTTGGAAACGACTGATAATACCGCATAAGCGCACAGCACCGCATGGTGCAGTGTGAAAAACTCCGGTGGTGTGAGATGGACCCGCGTCTGATTAGCTAGTTGG
>CAMKQB010000022.1 GCA_946414825.1 uncultured Lachnospiraceae bacterium | reverse complement strand
CTGACCATATGTATATTCCTCCTGATCACTATGACCAGAGAACTTACCAACTGCATTGCTGTAAGTATTGTTATACTTAGCAACCTTAGCTGGATCAGCCGTGGTTATGTACATGTTATGTACTGGCTTAGTGTTGTCGACGGTAAACTTAATAGTTTTAGATGAAGTATTTCCAGCCAAATCTACTGCATCACAAATAATTTCATACGCACCATCTTCTGAAATAGTAAACTCATTTTCATCATTTCTAATTTGCTCAGTCTTTTCTCCTGTTGGCGCGGTCCTTTTCACTGTAATTTTTATTCCATTTGCTGTCTTATCTTTGTATTCATCAGTGACAGTAAACTTAACCTTTGACGAACTTCTATGGGTATAACTTTCGGTATACTCATTTCCATCTACGTACGCTTTTATTGCAGGATCAGTTCTATCTATTATGAGCCATTTTGAGTTAGCATCACATGTCAATCCTGAATGGTCTTTAGCAGAAAGAGTAATATCATGTGGTCCCTCTGTTGCTACATTTAATGGAGCAGTCCATGTTTTGGTACCATCAAACGACCATGTTGGGAATTTTTCATCTCCATCTTTAACAACCTTTGTATCAAGATTATTATCAACTATCTTAAGTCCTACAACAACTTCACTATAGCTTTTATCGAAGTATCCAGGAGTCCTTGGGGCTTTCGGTATTGTTATTTCAGCTGTTGGCTTCTCATCATCCCAAATAATGGTTGCGCTCTTTTCAACCTTGTTACCAGCCACATCAATTGCAACTAACTTAACCTTATACTCCTTATTTTGAATAATCGGATCATCTCCAACTAATTCTGCAAATGTTTTTGTATTAAGGCTTGTATCATTTAATGATATTCCTGTCGTATCATCTCCAACATATACCCTTGTCTTATCCATATTTAAGAAAACATCCGAAGGTGTATCACTAGCATAAAATCTTAGATTACTAATAGACTCCTTCCATACGTTTCCTGTGATATTCTGAGTGACTGCACCAGTACCATCAGTAATATCAATTCGTGCTGTAGGAGTAGTTCCATCTACAAAATATTTAGGATTATAAGAGGTATCATCTTCTGTCTTATATGTATTTCCCGCCTTATCCTTTACAACAAAATTAACATCTGTTCCAGTCAAATCAGCAGAATCACTTACATTAACAACAATATTTTCAGAACCCGAATATAAGTTTCCCGTTTCCTTTATTCCCGTACCGGTCACAGAACTAATTCCCGAAAATACATCACCTACATGAACTAATAAAACAAGACTACTGTACCAATCATCAGAATATCTATCATCCTTTCGTACGCTAGTAGAATCAACAGAAATAGTAGCCGTAGGATTACTAAGATCGACATATAATATAGCAACTTTATCGTATGGTGTTTCAAAACCATTAATAGAATATACATTCAACAGTGGTTTGAATGATTTATCGTTATCTGTCAACACGCTATAATTATAATTATATGTTGCTGTATAAGTATATTCCTTTGTTGTATCATTATACTCACCATCTTGGTCTGTAAAAACAACCTCCCTATTACTTGAGGTATCAGGAATAACTGCTTTATCTAGTTTTACCTTAGATTTTATAGTAAAGGTAATATCAAATGATCTATCATTACCGGCTCCAACTTCAGCTTCATTCCATATGATGCCATGAGCCGCTTCACTTGAATCATAATCAGCATTTGTAATTTCATATGTTACTGTAGCCTCTTCATCCAAGAATGAAATAGCAAAACTGTCAGTTTTAACATTTCCTGCCACATCCGTTATAGTGTAATTATAAGTTTTTGTTTTGCCATTATTATCATCTGATGCAGCTATAGAGATTGTATTCTCAGTTCCCAGATCTTGAGGATTTCCATCCTCATCTGTTACTACTATTGATTCAACCCCACTTTCACCAGTACCGTCAGTTGGATTAAGCGAAATAACTGTATCTTTCTTACATGTAAGTGCATCTAATGCGACATCAGTAGTACTAGTTCCTTGCTTTGCAGTCGGTGTAATAGTCGCTGGGTTAGGATCATAAAAAACAGTGAATTCCGTCTCATCTGATTCTATATCAAATGCACTAGCCGCTTTAATCTTAAACAGATTTTCCCCTATAACTAAATCAGATAATGTATCATTAATTTTATTATCTTCTGATACATTTTTAGCTTCGCCATATGTATAAGCACCACCTGACTTTGTAGCAAGAGACCATGTTGCTATAGGTGTATTATCTCCCTCTGGCATACTAACATTCGCATTGATTGCAGCCTCACCAGATGAAGATGTAACATAATACTTTCCGTCCTTAATTGCCTTCTGTTCAATCTGGAGGTTCGAAATAATAGGTTTACCATTAGCATATTTAATAGATACTGTGAATGTCTTTTCTAATTTAGATCCATATTCTGCTTTACCATCAGTAATAGTAATTGTATACACTACTGGATCAGTAGGAACATCTGACATATCACTATATGCAGGAATATTTATAGTATTTTTATACCCTATTACATTTCCTGACTCATCATCTAAATTTACAGCTGAAACTGAAACGGAATCTTCACCTTTTTTTGCACTCACGTTATAATCATCCGTCTTAACATCTGTTTCAAATTCTATAGTTACAGTCTTCTTTGGATTAATACCTGTGAGAGTAATATTCTCACATGATCCATTTTCGGTTACATTGCCATTATGAGTAACACTATTTGATTTAAGCAATACATCATTTTTAACAAAAGTAAGATCACTTGTTATGCTATTAACAACTATTTCCCCTTTTTTTATTTCTTTTTTTATCTGCTTTGTTACTCTACCATTTTCCTTCAAACTTGACAGCTCATTATTGATTGCCTCCATACTGGTTTCTTCATCATCGTTTGTATCTTCAGTATTTTTAGTATCTGTTAGAATAACTTCTCCATAATATACAACCGAATCATCCGAATTGGCATCTCGATTAATAACATTTTGATCAACTGCTCCTACGGTACCAATTTTCAAATCATTAAATGGTTCTAGATAAAATGATAGATTTATAAATACTTTTTTAGCACTTGTAGAATCTTTAATTGTAATACCAGTATCCACTCCGCCTTCAGTTTCAGATGGTATCCTAAAATTTGTATATGTTCCAGTTAATGTCAATATATTAGGAGTTTCTTCGCCAGTAGCTTTTATAGTAGTATTATTCCAAGCAAAAGAACAATTAGCTTTAACATCCACTTCAGTAATTGTTACACCTTCCGCCTCTTCTGGTTTAACATAATAATATTCTGTGACAGAAGTTGACTCATCATCCGGATCAGTCTGATATGTTTTTTTATACACTTTAACATCAGCTGAATCAGCTTCATTAAATTCAGGAAATCCACTAAAAGTTACATTATTCGAAGGAACATATATCGAACAATCTTTTTCAACCACTGTACTACCCACAATACTACTGACAAAAGTATCATCATTGATTTCTGGATTGGACGGCGTTCCTGCCTCTACTCTCCCTTTCGAATTATTTATATAAAGCACACTCAGCACCATAACTACAGCCATCAGAATAGCTAGCATTCTGATAGGCAGTGGCCTTGTATAGCTTTTATTACCTCTCGTATTTTTTATCATTCTCTCTCTACCTCCTTACAGGCTCTCATCTGTATGGACTACTGTTTCACAGTATATAACTGTTATTTCCGGTCTGTCGAGCCCTGAGACACGTTTTTTCACAGAATCTTCACCTGGTGCCATATCGCTTCTCAGTACAGCTGTCATTTCCGGATTATAAGTTCCATATATATCATCTGCTGATAAACCGCTTGTATCTGCTGTAAGCACATCTGTTTTATCAGCCTCATCTAAGTCGTCATCATACAGTTCTTCGTCCGTAGGATTTCTAAGAACATCTGTTACGTCATCATCTTCACTGTATCTGCTAGCCGATGTTGATCTTAGTACATCTGTAGCTTCGTCATCGTAGGACTCATCTGATTCAACCTCTGGACTCTCATCCTCAGCTTCTGCTCTCTTACCATCAGATGTAAGTACATCTGTTTCTGCATCATCGTCTTCGGAGTAGATTTCATCACCAGCTGTTAGAACGTCAGTCGCTTGTTCCATTTCTAGTACTGATGTTGTATCCTCGCTCGAATCAGCATTTTTCATATCCTGGTAGGTGAGAACCTCTGTTGATTCATCCTCTAACTCAGCTTTGATTCTTGCCTTTGATTTCTCGACTGCTGCTCTTGCATCTTCAGCAGCCTTCTTAGCTATATCGCTTGAAGCATCACTGCTTCTCTTAGGCTCTTCTTTTTTCTTCGCCGCCTTAACCTCTTCAGTCTGTGATTTCTTCTCTGATTCTGAAACCTTAACATCTCTGGCTATAATGCTACTTCCACGACCTCTCTTACTTGTGGTCTGTGGCTTACCGCCGGCTCTAATTTCTTCAATAGCCTTCCTTTGAGTTTTTCCTGTTACAACTCCGAAGGCTTTAGGTATATCCATTACGAAGAATATAATACCTGCTGCTATCAGAAAGATTATGGCGAGTATCAGTCCGCCATAGAACATTGCTGTATATAATCCCATAGCTACTCATCCTCCCCTTCTTTATTTTCTTCTGCATCTGAGGCGGTTGCATCCTCCTCCGGTTCAAGTGAACCGTCGTCCAGACCTTCCATAACAGATGATCTCTTAACCCAGTTAGGATTACTGCTCACGCTAGACAGCTTATTTCCTGCCTTGTAAACCTTCAGAATAGCATCCTTCTGATCAGCTGTCCATCTTCCTGGATCCTGTTGCTTTGCCTCATAGCTGGTATATAGGTAATTAAGATGCTCCGAATATACCTTTGCGGCACTTTCATTACCTTCACCAAGTGCATCCTCAGCGGCTTCATAGGTTTCAACCGCCTTAGCTGAATCTCCAAGTTTTCCATAGATATCAGCCATTCTACACATATTGTTGATATATGCCTGAATGTATGCTTTTACATTATCAGCAGCATTTGTATCACTAACAGTTACTTTACCCTGAATCTGATCGATTACTTCCTGATAATAATTCTGGGAAAGCTTGTAGTAACCTTCATTTCCATCTGCTTCAGCAAGCACATAGTAGATTTCAGCCAGATCACTATTGTAACTATAGAAGAAATCTGCTGTATCCTCTCCTGTATAACCCTCCAGATCCTTGAGTGCCTGAGTCATAACTGACTCTGCCTGTTCTGGAACTCCCGGGTTATTCAGATATGTGGTATATATCTTACCTACTGTCTTATAGTTCTCAAACTTCTGTCTATTATCATTCGTAAGACTTGTTGAGTTATAAGAAGCAAATCCATTTACCTTATCTATCAGTTCGTTTACATTTACGTTTGTACTTGAAAGGATAAGAGCTATACTTCCATAGTAATCAGCCAGCTCACCATAATCCTCATCCTTGGTATCTACCATGTTGAAGTACTTACCGGCTGCACTGTAATCGCCAACTTCATTGAAGTATGTCAGACCCATCTTGTAGAGAACTTCACTGTTCTTATCTACCTTTGCGTATCCGTTCTTGATACGGTTGGCTACGACATTTAGTCCATCCTCAAGCGCCAGTTCATCAGGATTATCCAGATCCTTGCTGGCATCGATATATACATCGATGAACTTCACATATGCTTCAGCGTCTTCGCCATTTAGCTCGAAGGCCTGCCTGTATTTGTTCGCCGCGCTCATGTAATTGCCATCGGTCTTATAGTCATTTCCACTCTCGATATATGCAGCGTAGTTTTCTGCATTTATCTTGTTCATTCCTGAACGTCCAATTAATGAAACGATCAAGAATACGATAGCAAGACCAACCATAGTACCAAACATGGTCACTTTCTTCTTGTTTGCATTCTTGTAATCGTCATCAAGCTCTGTATAATGCTCCAGAGCGTATATAAGCTCAGAACAGGATTGATATCTTTCATTAGGATTAGGTTTGGTACATTTCAGAATGATCTGCTCCAAACCAGTTGAAAGCATTGGATTAACCTGTCTAATAGGCACCATTTCATATGGTGGTTCCTGAGGGTTCTTACCTGTAACCATGTGATACAAGGTAGCACCGAGGTTATAGATATCTGTTCTGGCATCTGTCTTGTAGATACCACGTCCCTGTGCATCACCAAACTGCTCAGGTGCTGCATATCCTCTAGTACCAAGAGCAGTTGTATCTGCATTATTCTCGATATCGTAGGTCTTAGCAGTACCGAAGTCGATCAGCTTAACGCCGCCGTCCGGCTTCAGCATTACGTTGGATGGCTTCATATCACGGTAAATGATAGGAGGATTCATGGAGTGCAAATACTCCAGCGCTGATGCCAACTCAAGTCCCCATTCAATAACCTGATCCTGAGAGAAACACTCAACCTCTCTCAGCTTATCTGCTAAGTTCTCACCTTCTATGAAGTCCATAACTACGCAGATAGTTCCATCATGCTTAACGATATCTATGATTCTTGGTATAACAGGATGGTCTACATCCTTAAGGATATTAGCCTCACGCTCCAGTCCCTTCAGCAGAACCTCTGCACTCTTAGAGCCATCGTTCTTAATCTCCTTTACCGCAAGCTGCATGTTCATGCGGTTATTACGTGCTAAATAGACGACTGACATTCCTCCCTCGCCAATTCGTCTAAGTATCTCGTATTTTTCGTCTAGTACGGTACCCTCTCTTAACATACTTTTAACTCCATTAGTTAGTCTTTATAGCCGCAACAGTGATGTTATCTGTTTCCTTGCGGTTCTTTACGAGCTCTGTAAGATATACACAGCCATACTTCAGTTCTTCCATATTGTTGATGTTTTTTGGACCAAGCTTCTCCATTATCTCCTGATCGGATATCTGATGTCTGAATCCATCAGAACATACAAAATATACTGCATCCTTCTGAACCTTTCCCTTAAGGAAATCAGGTGTTACTGTTGCAGATGCACCTACACACTGCAGAAGTACGCTTCGTCTTGGATCAACCTTGGCCTCAGCTTCTGTCATTCTTCCAGCTGCGACCTCCCTTGCTACAAAGGTCTGATCCTTAGTAAGGATTCTTACATTATCATGCAATTCATATACACGGCTATCTCCTACATGTACTATGTAGAACTCATCCTTATACATAAGGATTGCCGACACTGTTGTTCCAAGCATGATATTGTTGTCGGAACCATATATTCCCAGCAAACGATTCTCCGTCTGGATAATACTGTTCCAATCATCTCTCAGTCTAAGTGCTGAAAATGAATTATCCAGCACCTGTGTTATAAATTCTTCATCAAACCATCTGCAAAAGGCTGTGATGACTTCTTTAGATGCAAGCTCGCCCTTAGCAAGACCACCCATTCCGTCACACACTATTCCAAATGCCACTTGCCCATCAGGAGTATCAACTATTCTGATTGCCACTGAATCCTGATTTGTGCTTTTTCTAATACCTATATCTGTATTATATGTTGCGCCGTATTCCATACTACTTAGCTCCTTCTGTTAGGAGGAACACAAAGTCTTCATCCCCGAATTTAATATTCATATCTGACTTAAGAAGAACCTCTCTTCCTGGCTCTAATCTCTCGCCATCTACGAATGTACCATTTGTAGAATCATTATCCTTGAGATAATATTCACCATCTCTGTGAATAACTATTACATGAACTCTACTAATAGCAGTATTATTCTCTATTGAATAATCTGAATGAACCTTGGATTTACCTATCTTGAATTCATCCTTATCAACATATATCTTCTCACCAGTCTTCTGTCTTATGAAATGAGGCTTAAGTTCTACTGGCGCCTCTTCTGCTGGCGCTGGGTCCATACCGATAATATCATCTATTGAAACCATGTCCTGTGCAGGTGCCTCTGGAACACTTGGTGTTTCTGGAGCTTGTGGCGTTTCAATTGGCTGTCCTGTCATTGGATCAAATTTTCTAACTGGCGCCTGTGGTGCTTCTGGAGTCTGAGGTACAACTGGACCATTTACTACCGGGCCGTTAACCACTGGACCCTGTGGACCTGCTGGTGCTACTGGTGACTGTGGTGCTTCAGGAGTTTGTGGTGCAACTGGACCATTTACTACTGGACCGTTAACAACTGGTCCCTGTGGACCTGCTGGCGCTACTGGAGCTTGTGGTGCAACTGGTCCCTGTGGACCTGCTGGTGTTTCCGGCTCTGTTGGAGCTTCTGGCTCTGCTGGAGCTTCTGGTTCTGCCGGAACTTCTGGCTCTTCAACCGCAGCTGGCTCCTCTATAGCTTCTGGTGCCTCTGGCTCGGCTGGAGTCTCTGGCACTTCTGGTTCTTCAGGAGCTGTTGGAGCTTCTGGCTCTACTGGAGCCTCTGGTTCTGCTGGAGCTTCTGGTTCTTCTATTGGTTGTCCTGTCATTGGATCAAATTTCTTAACTGGCTGTCCACCCATTGGTCCTGGCTGCCCCATTGGTGCAGGTACTGGTTGCGGCTGGCCAATTGGTTGTCCCGTCATTGGATCAAACGCTCTTGCTGGTCCCGGTTGTGGCTGGCCACCCATTGGTCCTGGCTGTGGTCCTGACACTGGCTGTGGCTGGCCAATCGGTTGTCCCGTCATTGGATCAAACGCTCTTGCTGGTCCTGGTTGTGGCTGGCCACCCATTGGTCCTGGCACCGGCTGTGGCTGGCCGATTGGCTGTCCTGTCATTGGATCGAATGCTCTAACCGGCTGTGGCTGTCCTACTGGTGTGGGTTGTCCCATCGGACCAGGTTGGCCTATCGGACCAGGTTGCCTCATTGGACCAGGTTGCCCCACTGGTCCTGGCTGTCCCATTGGTGGCTGCTGTGGTCCGCCGATTGGCTGTCCTGTCATTGGATCAAATGCTCTAACTGGCTGTAGCTGTCCTACTGGTGTAGGCTGTCCCATTGGTCCAGGTTGACCCATCGGTGGCTGCTGCGGTCCACCTATTGGTTGTCCTGTCATTGGATCGAATGCTCTTGCTGGTCCCGGTACTGGCTGCCCACCCATTGGTCCCGGCTGCCCCATTGGGCTAGGCTGACCCATAGGCTGCTGAGGTGCAACTGCGCCGGCTCTATTTCTCATAACGCCAAGTCTATCAACCTTAGCTGTCGCCTGAGGAGCACCTGCTAACTGAGCATCTCCCAGATCAAGCAGCATTTCATTTACAAGTACATTTATGTCATTCAGAGCGAAGCTGTCTGAATTAATCTTTGTGAGAACTCTTGCCACATAATTGTCCTTATCTTCATCACGGAACTTCATATGTGATACAACCTCTCTCAGGAAATCAGGGATATCTGAAACTTCAACCGGCTGTCCCTTGATAGGAAGAACCAGGAGATAAAGAACGAGACTCTGCTCATCGATATACAGATAATCCATATCCTTAACTATATAGCTGACCGGAATGTTGAACTTTCCAATATCGATTCCTGTGGTCAGATTCTTAACGATAGTAAGCGCCTCACCCTTGCTAAGCGGTTTCTTCAAAAATGTCGAAAGTGGCACTGCAGGTAAGAACTGCGAATACATCACTCTTCTGGCGTTTGCATCTGAATACTGCAGTGGAGCTACCATTTCAAGCGCTCCATCTTTGATTTTCTCCAGCGCAGCTGTGTCCAGCTCATCTGTTGGAAGAAGCTCGTATCTCATGGTGATACTGTTACCATTATTTTCAAAAATTATGCTCTTTTTCTCCATTGTTAACCCCCGTAATTTACCTTTTGTATAAAACACGAGAAGTCCAGAGCCATTTCTGACCCTGAACCGTCTCTATTAATTACCCTAGTTTAAATGTGAAGTCTTCATCGCCAAGACTGATAGTACTGTTATTCTTGAGCAGTACTTCTTCATCCGCTGGAACCTCAGCCCCATCTACATAAGTATGATTTGTTGATTTGTTATCCTTAATGTAGTAGGAGTCGCCCTTGTGAAGAATGATTGCATGCTGACGACTTACTGCGCCGTTACCACTTACATGGAAGTCAACGCCTCGACTTGCTTTACCAATCTTGAATACCGGCTTGTTGATGATTATCTTCTCTTCTGTATTTACTCTTATCAGATAAGGATTAATCTTGATTGCTCCTGCCGCTCCAAGAATTGTATTATCCACAACCTCTTGCTTCTTAGGAGGTGCCGTTGCTCCGTCATCCTTCTTGGCATCTGCCATATCTTCGGTTGCTTCTTTATCTTTCTTCTTTCTCTTAGGCTTCTCTTCCTTTTCTGCCTCGGCCTCAGCTTCTGCTTCCTTCGCAGCTTCAGCTGCTTCCTTTTCGGCCTCTGCCTCAGCTTCCTTCTCCGCTTGTTCAGCTGCCGCCTTCAGCATTGCAGCTCTACTAACTCTAACTGGCTGTGTGATTGTGATTCCGGTTCCATCCTCGTGGATTTCCTCTTCTTCCTCTCCTTCAGCCGCTTCTCTGGCTGCTTTCTTAGCAACCTCTCTGGCTATAGCTTCTTCTTCGGCTATCTGTTCTGGTGTGAGCTCTTTATTTTCTTCCTTCTGAGCCTCTTCAGCCGCTTCACTCTCTGCTTCCGCCGCCGCCTTCTCTTCAGCTTCCTTCTCAGCCGCTATTCTTTCTTCTTCAAGTCTAGCTGCTTCAGCTCTTGCAGCTTCATCAGCTTCAATTGCAGCTCTTCTCTCTTCAGCTTCCTTCTCAGCCGCAATCCTTTCAGCTTCCAATCTAGCCTCCTTCTCGGCTATCATTCTTTCTATTTCAAGCTTCTCTCTTGCAAGCCTTGCCTCTTCCATTCGAGCCGCTTCTTCCTTGAGCTTATCATTCAGCATCTTATCCACGTCATACTCAGGCTCTGGAGTCTTAGCATCCTCAAGCTCGATATCTGAATCATCCTCATCATCTCCGATTTCAGGAAGCTTCTCATCCGCCTCACCCAGGTCATTCATGATATCAGATACTGTCTTATCTTCCTCTACCGCTGTTGGATCCATGCTATCAACTATCTCAGCTCCATCATCTGTAGATATATCGCCTCCTGCAGCATAGGATATTCCGGAATCCTGCATTAGCGCTTCTGTAAGTCCTATCAGGCCACGAAGATTGAATCCATCTCCATTTATATATGTAAGAAGCTTTCCAACATAAGAGAGCTCCTCATCAACATTGTACTTAAGATTAGCAATGAACTGTCTCACAAAGCTCTTGAATTCAGACGATACAGACGCATCTCCTTCAACCGGCAGATACAAGAACTGGATATCAAATGTATCCGGATTTATGTACATAAAGTTCTTATTAAGAATAATATAGGATAAAGGAAGCGCATTCTCCTTTACACTTATCATTCCAAGTGATACATTTCTGAGTATTTTCAGAACAGCATCCTCATTCATTGAATTCTTGGAAATGTCATCCAGCGACATAAGACCTGTTACGTCGTACGTCAGATAATCAAAATCATCATCCTCTTCGTAGATGATCTTCACTATCTCGGAAATGTCATTTTCTTCGCAGTAGTCGAGCGCATCCTCGTCGACATCCATGCCCTCACCCATTGTATAAGTAAGGTATCTCTCATCTCCGATATTCTTAGCAGTGAAACTAAAACTTCTCATGGTATATTTATACCTCCTCTATTTAAGTCACATTTAGTCAGTTAATTAATCCTCGTCACGGTTACTCCAGACGTCATCCTCAACGTTGTTTAATTCGTAAGGCTGACCTGGCTCTATATCTGGAATTCCATCGCCATCCAGATCGGTTCCACCATTCATAGTGGCTTCGTGCTCTTCGTAGGTTTCGGTGAATACATGCTCACCTTTTTCTTCATCTACGATGTGATAATACAGATAACTTGTCTCCTCAGGATTCAGCGCCGCGTTAATACATGCAAGACCCGGGTTACATATAGGTCCTACAGGCTTTCCTTTATATACATAAGTATTATATGGCGAATCCAGCGACAGATCATCTACCGTCATTTCTTCAACATCATATCTACCATCTGTTAGTGGATATAGAACTGTCGAATCTACCTGAAGTAACATATCCTTATCAAGTCTGTTATAGATAACCGAAGCTATCTTTGGCCTCTCATCGTCCAGCTTAGCCTCACGTTCTATCATCGAAGCGATTGTGAGCACATCGTAGGAAGTCATATTTCTTTCAAGCGCTCTGGCTTTCATCTCGGCAGTGTAATAAGCCTCAAATGCATTCAGCATCATGCTTACAAGATCAGCTGCCGTTGTATTCTTTGTAATATCATATGTCGCAGGGAAGAGATATCCCTCCAGCTTATATCTAACATTCACGCCTGATGGAACGTCATTCAGATATTCGAAGTCAGTCGCTGTAACTGATTTGACGGCATTTACAAAATCCGTTGTAGAACATATTCCTTCTTCCTGACATTTGGCCGCTATCATATCAACTGTGAAGCCCTCTGGTATAACCAGCTGCTTGACTATCTTGGAATCCTCATCCTCCTTAGCCATTATCTCCATCATTTCAAGAGTATTCATACCCTTGTGAAGCTTGAAGGTTCCGCTCTGAAGCTTTCCTCTATATTCAGAGTCCTGAAGTCTTTTTACGAAAGCCCTCTCATACTTTATGAGTCCGGCTTTATGCAGTACCTCTGCTATCTCCTTTGCCGAAGCATTCTTCGGAATAACAACCTCAACCTCTTCGCCGTCATGAGATGCCGTACTTGTCAGTTCCTCGTTGTAATCGTTCTTATAATCTCTGATATAGTCCGAAACAATCAAAAACAGCAGAAATGCGGCCGCCAGGCCGATAATTATCTTAACAAATTTAGTCATTGCAATTTTAAGTCCTTTATCAATAATCGTGGAGTAAGCATAGTTACCCACTTTTACAGATATAGTCTATCATTTTTCCACTAAAATCGCAACTGCCCTTTTTATTCCTTCAGTGATATCTACAGTCGCCTCCCAGCCTAGGGAATGGAGCCTATCGCTGTTCATTATTTCCGGTGTTTGCTTGCTATAATCTATAACAGGTTCCGCCTCATCCTCTGGATTTGCAAAGGATAAACTCAGCCCCTTCTCAGGAAAGGCTTCTACCGCCTTCTTAGCGAAGCCCCTGATAGTTACATTTCCGAGTTTGGTGGAAATGTTGTACGGCTGCACATTTTCTCCTTTTAGCATAACCAGGAGCATAGCTCTTGCTGTATCTGTTACATAGCAGAAGGATCTAAACGGAGCGCCGCTACTCTTGAGAAGTATATTTTTCCCTCTTACAACATTCGCAATAAACTGGGCCCACACTCTATCATCATCTAGGGATGCCGCTCCATATATATAACTAGGTCTAACTATCTTAATATTCATTTCATACTGCTTTGCATAGCTTGCCGCGAGTGTTTCTGCAGCACACTTTCCAACCGCATAGCAGTTCTTATAAGAATCGATATCTATATATCCATGACTTTCTTCCAACAGTTCCTTCGAGCCATCCCTAACCGTGCCGTAGGTTTTAAGGCTGGATACAATCAGAGTCGTACATTCTCTCCCCTGTTTTCTGGCGAATTCCAGGGAATTCATGGTTCCGATCAAATTCGCATTAATTGTTCCCACTGGATCATTTTCAAAATGCCATGCAGACGCCTGGCTGGCAGCATGGATAACATAGTCCACCTTGCCATCTATTTTAAAAGGTTCGCACACATCTTGCTCTATCAGTTCCAGATCCTCTCTATCACAGAGCTCACCATACTTCGCTCGTGCCCTATCCATATTTCTGACCATGCCTACTACTTTTATTCCCGAATCATAGAGATCATTTCTGAGCATCAATGCAGAAACCAAATAGAAGCTGATAAAACCACCAGCTCCTGTAATCAAAATCCTCTTGCCATTCAGCTCTTTCCAATCATTCTCGCCTCCGGCAACCTCTAAGATATCACTATATAATTGTCCCTTGATGCGACTTCTAATTTCCATATCCATATTCTCTTCCGCAAAACTTATTTTTAATTAGTTCGAAATCTACTCTTTCTCAAGTTCTTCCTCAGCAAACTTTTTGAAATGCTTATAGAAGAAGCTGGCTCTGAGTGTATCCATATCCTCTGGAGTTGTGACCTTTATATTAGTTCGCTCACCAATAAAAAGATGAACATCATGTCCAAGCTCAATAAAGAGTTCGCTGGAAGAAACAGGGTTATCTATCCCTCTCTTTTCCGCCTCAGAATGTGCCCAAAGTATCTTCTCCATTGTATAGCCCTGTGGAGCCTGGGTTATATACATTGAGCTACGCTTATAGCTCTTGCCGCAGGTCTCACCATCCTCGCTATATAGAAGGGAGTCTATACTTGGAGTAACCGGAACAGCTGTTCCGAATTCTTTTGTATATCTAATCGCATTTGATATCAGTTCTTCTGAAAGCATAGGTCTTACGCCGTCGCAAATCAGAATAATATCATCTGGCTTTGTAGCGACCTTTGCCGTTTCAACTACGCCATTATGAATAGAATGATATCCATTCTCCCCGCCAGGCACAACCGCCCGAACCTTTTTTATCCCATACACTTTAATCAGGTCATTTAGATAATCTATCCAGTCTGCTTTACAGGCGACTACTATATCATCCACTTCTGGATGTTTCTCAAAATGCCCTATAGTCCTGATTATTATAGGTTTACCCGCAACCTTAAGGAATTGCTTAGGCATATCTGTTGATTTCATCCGGCTTCCTACTCCGCCGGCAAAAAGCATAGCTGTAACCATACTTAGTCCTTTCTCTTCGTTTATCGTTCCTCAGTCGGAAGCTTAGTCAAGCTGTCTATAATCCGCCAGGAAGTCCTTCAGCTCAGTCGCCGCCTGAGTAAGCACATCCTTATTCGGCAGATATACTATACGGAAATGATCCGGTGTTTCCCAATGGAAACCACCACCATGAGTAAACAGAATCTTCTTTTTTCTTAGAACATCCAGCGCGAATCTTTCATCATCGTGAATGTTGAACTTTTTCATATCCATTTTAGGGAAGCAGTAGAAGGCAGCCTCTGGCTTTACTACACTGATGCCCGGAATATCATTCAAGAGATTAACTATGCATTCTCTCTGCTCATACACCCTTCCACCTGGCTGAACCAGTTTTTCAGTCTCTCCCAGCATGTTAAGTGCCGGAGCTATAAGTGACTGAGCCGGTACATTTGAGCATAGTCTCATAGATGATAGAAGCTTGATTCCTTCTATATATCCAGATGCATTTTTCTTGTCGCCGGATATAGACATCCAGCCAACGCGGTAGCCTGCTATTAGGTGTGACTTTGACAATCCATTGAATGTGATACACAGATGTTCTGGTGCAAGGCTCGCAATAGATACATGTTTTTTCCCATCCATAACAAGGCGGTCATAGATCTCATCAGCAAAGATTATAAGGTCATGCATTTCAGCAAGTCTCACTATCTGCTTTAGAACATCCTCTGGATATAGCGCACCCGTTGGATTATTTGGATTAATGATTACGATACCTTTTGTTCTAGGTGTAATCTTCTTCGCAATGTCCTCTATATCTGGATACCAGTTTGCACTTTCGTCGCAAATATAATGAACAGCCGTACCACCCGCAAGTGTTACCGATGCAGTCCATAGCGGATAATCAGGAGCAGGCACAAGTATCTCGTCGCCATAGTCAAGGAGCCCCTGCATGGACAGAGTTATAAGCTCACTGACTCCATTTCCTGTATATACATCATCCTCTGTTACATTGATTATATTCTTAGTCTTGTCATATTCTACGATGGCCTGTCTTGCCTTTGCCAGCCCCTTAGAATCTGAATATCCCTCAGTAAGAGTCAGGTTGTTAGACATTATTTTAACCAGTTCATCAGGAGCCTCGAAACCAAATGGAGCAGGATTTCCAATATTCAGTTTCAGGATTTGCTCTCCATTTGCTATCATCCTGTTGGCCTCATCCATTACTGGACCTCTGATGTCATAGCATACATTATTTAACTTAACTGACTTCTCAAATTTTCTCAATTCTACCGCCTCTTCCCTGGAGCACACTCGCTCCCTTAATATCAAAGAAGCATATTTCACCTAAGCCATACGGCCTAAGTGAAATACGCCAATTATCATGATTTATATTTAATTAGTTATCCATTTCCAGTTTAAGTCTCACTATACGACTTACTGACTCATCAAGTCTTTCCTCTGATATCTCACCTGACTTAACCGCATCAACAACACCCTTATATGCCTTCTGGAAATCCTGAGGAGTAAGTATCATATCAGCTCCCGCCTGTATAGCCATAATAGCAGCTTCATCAGATGTATACTTAGATGAAATAGCTCCCATTTCCATAGCATCTGTAATTACTATTCCATCATATCCCATATCCTCTCTGAGAAGCTTTGTAACTATCTCCTCTGAAAGAGAGGCCGGTGTATCATGACCTGTAATATTTGGTGCAGATATATGTGAAACCATCATGAAGTTAGCACCATTATCTATTGCCTTCTGGAAAGGAACAAGTTCTTCTGACTTAAGCTCATCAATAGTCTTTGTTGTAAAGGCCGCTCCCAGATGGGTATCACCAGCAGTAGCTCCGTGCCCTGGAAAATGCTTATATGTCGCTTCTATTCCCTCGGACTTAAGTCCATCCGCTACTGCAATCGACATATCGGAAACCTTATCAACATCTGAACCAAAGGAACGATATTTAACTATTGAGTTCTCTGGATTGGTAAGAACATCGGCAACAGGTGCAAAATCCACATTGAAGCCCATTTCCTTTAGATAGGTACCCATTGTAACGCCGCACTCTCTGGCATCCTCAACAGTTCCTGTCTCACCTATATCAGACATGTTACCAACATTTGTAACATCAAATCTTCCGCTTCCAGCTATTCGAGCTACTGTTCCACCTTCTTCATCTACGCAGAGGAACATAGGCAGCCCTATTCTGTCTTCGCTATATGAATTTGTATTAGCCAGCATTTCCTTGACCTGATACTCTGTCTGAAGATTATCCCCCATGTAGATGATTCCACCTACGGGAATCTCATCAATCGCATCCTTGGTCGCATCTCCTGCCATTGTTACCATTTCGTTTCCGGTAAGCGCATCAGGAGTTATGATAAAGAGCTGTGCAACCTTTTCTTCTACGGTCATGCCATCTAATATTTCCTGAACCTCATCTGATGGTCCCTCAGCATCGGTAGACGTTGCATCCAACGCTGTTGCGTCATCATACAGATAGTCCCCCAGAACCCCAAGATCCTCAGAGGTGAGCTCCATTGCTTCCGCCTCGCGGCTCGCTGCATTGGCTCCTCCAGGAATAGCTTCGCTCTTGTTTACCTCATTTGCTCTTCCATTCCCTATAAAAACACTGAGAACAACCATGACAACTGCGGCCAGGAACATATAAAATTTTCTTAGCTTTTTATTCAATCAGTTTTCTCCGTTTTTATCAATACGTGCCAATAACCCATACTAAAAAACAATATCATGCCCATTGTATCACTATATTAATAAAAATGCCACTATATTTTGTGGTTTCTTTATGAATTCCTAGCTGGCTGTCTTAGGTTTATGATCCTAGTAGAGGAAACAACTTCCCTTCCTCTTAGTTTTCTCATTATAACTACATAAGCAATGATAAGGAAAATATCTGCCATTATCCACGCAAGAGGGCTTGCCATACAAGCGGCTATATATCCAAACCTTGGAACAAGCACAGCTCCCGAGAAGCCTCTGGCAATCATTTCGAAAACTCCCGCTAAGATAGCGAGTATAGAATATCCCATTCCCTGAATCAGAAATCTGACTATATTAACGAGCGCAAGGAATATATAGCATGCAGAATTCAGTTTCATGTACATTCCTATATTACTTAGAAGCACTTCGCTTGGATTCTTCAGGAACAGTCCTACTATTCCTCTTGTCGAGAATGAAATAACCGTAAATGCAACTATCGCATAAACTGCTCCAATTATTACGCACCATCTAAGTCCCTCGCCTATCCGGTCCAGCTTCTTAGCTCCCATGTTCTGTCCGGAATATGTAGCCGCCGTTGAACCAAGGGCATCAAATGGGCAAGAGAAGAACATTGTAATTTTAAGTGCTGTTGCAGATGAAGCCACATATAAGCTTCCCAGTATATTAACTGCGGACTGGAGCATTACACTTCCGATAGCAGTGATAGAATACTGAAGCCCCATAGGAACACCTATATAGAGAAGCTTACCTACATAATTCATATCGAGTCTTGCCTCATCTCTAGTCAGACTAAGAATCGTAAACTTTCTCTTCATATATAGTATACATAGAAGTCCTGATACGAGCTGTGATATAACCGTAGCCCATGCAGCCCCCGCTATTCCCATAACCGAAACCATAACTATATCCAGTACGATATTTAGTCCTGATGAAATAAGCAGGAAATAAACCGGGGTTCTACTGTCACCCAGACTCCTCATTATTCCTGAAGCCAGGTTGTACATTATTGTTACAAGTATTCCTAGAAAAAGAACTGATATATATTCATAAGACTCATCTATTATGTCGCTTGGGGTATGTAACAAAATAAGGATTGATCTGCAAAGTGTATAAACCACAAGGGTAATAATTGAGCCAAAGAAGGCAGAGGCCCAAATAGAGTTCGCAACGAATTTACGCATTCCTACAAAATCCTTAGCACCAAACTTCTGTGCTATAGGAATAGCAAAGCCCGAGCAAAGTCCCATGCAGAATCCAATTATCATAAAATTAATCGAGCCCGTCGCTCCTACTGCCGCCAGACTATTCTCTCCCAGCATTCTTCCGATTATTACTGTATCAACCACGCTATAAAACTGCTGGAACAGATATCCCACCAGTGTAGGAAGCATAAACCCCAGAATATGCTTGAGTGGGGATCCAGTTGTCATATCTACTATTTTCTTATCAGCCATATTTTTTACCTCCTACTTTTTATGTATTGTCCAAAAGTTATACTACTTTCAAGGTTTTTAATCAATAAGTAATTAATGACAATTATGTTAAATATATGCATCCATCTTCCGTCAATCTCCATAGTTTTCGGGGCTTGTGGAGGCATCCTGCACATTTTATGCCTTGACAAATGACAAAATCAGCGATATCATCTTCTAAAGTTAGAGAGACTTAACTATCGAAAGGAGGTACTAAAAATGAATCTTGCAACCATAATAGCTCTTCTTGTAGTGCTGGCACTATTCATTCCTGCCTCCATTTATTTATATAAGAATGGAACCTGTGGAAGCTGTCCGGATCACGGCGCCTGTTCAGGGCACTGTTCCCGCGACCTAAAGCGTAGCAGCAAGAAGGATCCTGAGTCCAAAGAGAAAAGTAAACAAATCGACGAGATACTAAAGAAACACAGAATATAACATTTTACTTTTGTTTCTTATATCTTATAATAGATAGAGGCTTGCATATTTGGTTAAATTATGCTAACATCTGTTAATAATTCGGGTTGTTTAGCAACCCCTTACGGGAGGTTAAGGATTTGGCTATGGAAATTCATCAGTCTGCAGAGGATTACCTCGAAGCAATATTAATGATTAAAGAAAGAAAAGGATATGTACGTTCTATCGACGTTGCTACTCAGCTAGGCGTGTCAAAGCCAAGCGTAAGCTATGCAACCAAGAGACTTCGTGAGAATGGTTATATTTCTTTTAATGAAGATGGAATGATATCTCTGACTGACTCAGGAATGGAGATAGCAAACAAGATATATACAAGACACAAGCTTCTCACTAATATATTTATTAAGCTGGGAGTTAAAGAGGAAATCGCAGCTGAGGATGCATGCAAGATAGAGCACGACCTCAGCGTTGAAACCTTTGACGCGCTTTGCAAATACGCAAAGGAGCACGGACTTGACGAGGATTAATCCTACGCAGTCATACCTGTATAGAGCTGATAGTACTTACCCTTCTGTTCCAGAAGTTCATCGTGAGTACCACTCTCTATGACACGTCCTTTTTCAAGGACCATTATACAATCACTATTTTTGACAGTTGATAGGCGGTGGGCAATTACGAAAGTAGTTCTCCCCGCCATTAATTTATCCATTCCTTCTGATACTTCACGCTCAGTTCTAGTATCAATAGAGGATGTAGCTTCGTCCAGTATTAGTGCAGGCGGATCTGCAACCGCCGCTCTCGCTATTGCCAGGAGCTGTCTCTGTCCTTGACTCAGATTTCCACCATCGCCAGTAAGCATAGTATTATATCCCTCCGGTAGCTGTCTGATGAAATGATCTGCATTTGCAAGCTTAGCCGCCTCTATACACTCTTCATCTGTAGCATCCAGTCGACCATATCTGATATTTTCCATAACCGTCGTTGTGAATAGATGTGTTTCCTGAAGAACGAGACCTAGAGATCTTCTAAGGTCCCCTTTCTTAATCTTATTTACATTTATATTATCAAATCTTATTTTTCCATCCTGTATATCGTAGAAACGATTGATCAGGTTAGTTATCGTAGTTTTTCCTGCACCAGTAGAACCTACAAATGCTATCTTCTGTCCAGGCTTTGCATCCAGCGATACATTATGAAGAACCATCTTCTCAGGTGTATATCCAAAGTCTACATCATCCATGAATATTGCACCTTCAAGTCTCTTATAATCTATACTTCCATCTGCCTGATGCTGATGCTTCCAAGCCCAGAGTCCGGTTCTCTCTGTTGTTTCAACTAGTTCACCGCTTTCTGTTTCTTTAACATTTACAAGACTTACATAACCATCGTCCGCCTCAGGTTCTTCATCCATAAGCTTAAATACTCTGTCTGCTCCGGCAAGCGCCATAATGATAGAGTTAAACTGCATAGATACCTGGTTTATAGGCATAGTAAGACTCTTATTAAATGTCAGGAAGGATACAAGTCCTCCGACTGTCAGCGGTGCTATTCCCGCAAAGGCGCATCCAGATACTCCAAACTTAGTCAGAATAAGAAATGCACCTACCACTGTACATATTACGTAGCTAAGGTTACCCAGCTGAGCCATTGATGGCATGAGAATATTGGCATACTTATTAGCATTATATGCACTATTATAGAGATTCTCGTTCAGCTCATTGAATTTATCGATACTTTCCTCTTCATGACAGAATACCTTAACAACCTTCTGTCCTGTGATCATTTCCTCTATATAGCCATTTTCTATTCCGAGATTCTTCTGCTGCTCAGCGAAGTATTTTCCACTCTTCTGGGAAAGTCCCATGGTCACTCGAAGCATAACTCCAACCATAATGAAAGAAACAATAGTAAGTGGAACGCTTCTTACTATCATACAAACAACAACACCTATCAGAGTAAGTGCACTTGAGTAGAGCGAAGGAACGCTCTGGCTGATCATCTGGCGAAGTGTATCAACATCGTTTGTGTAGACCGACATGATATCGCCGTGGGTATGTGTATCAAAATATTTAATCGGAAGAGATTCCATATGCTCGAACAAAGTATCCCTGATTCTTCTCAGAGTCCCCTGCGCTACAGAAACCATGATTCTGTTGTAGGCATAGTTAGAAAGAATTCCGACCGCATAGAAAGCCGCGGTTTTAAGAATTGCATGAATCAGAGGTCCGAAATCTCTGCTTCCACTCTCTACCATCGGATCAATATAGTCATCAATAAGAACCTTCATGAAAAGTGTTCCTTGAAGATTCGCCAAAACGCCTACCAATATAAAAATGAATACCAAAACCATTTGGAATCCATAATATTTAAATACATAACCCATCAGGCGCTTAAATATTTTGCCTGGATTTTCAACTGTGGGCTTCATCCCTCTAGGAGTTCTCCCCTTTGGTGCTGGCATATCTTGCCTCCTCTATTTATCTATCTCTCAAACAACTATCCCTTGAATTTATTCATCAAAATCTTTTGAACCACCCTGCTGCGACTCGTATACATCTCTATAGATTTCATTTGTCGCCATCAGTTCTTCATGTGTTCCAAAACCATTAAGCTTTCCAGAATCCATAACAATTATTTTGTCAGAATCCATTACACTGGATATTCTCTGCGCTATAATAATCTTGGTTGTATCCGGAATATATTCCTTAAAGGATTTTCTTATCATTGCGTCTGTTGTAGTATCTACAGCGCTTGTGGAGTCATCCAGAATAAGAACCTTCGGTTTTTTCAGAAGAGCTCTCGCTATACATAGACGCTGCTTCTGTCCACCAGATACATTGGTTCCGCCCTGTTCAATCTTTGTTTCATACTTATCAGGGAAATTCTCTATAAAGTCATCTGCTGCCGCCAGACGTGCAGCCTCTTTACACTCTTCTTCCGTCGCGTCCTTATTGCCCCATCTCAGATTCTCCATAATTGTTCCGGAGAATAGTACATTCTTCTGAAGAACAACAGATACGCTATTTCGAAGGACTTCCATGTCATATTCTCTAACATCCCGTCCGCCAACCTTTACCGAGCCCTCCGATACGTCATAGAGACGGCTGATAAGATTCACGAGACTGGTCTTAGAACTACCCGTTCCTCCGATTATACCTATAGTCTCGCCAGACTTAATATGTAGATTAATATTATCCAGAACTGGCTTCTCAGAATCTTTGTTATATCTGAAAATAACATTTTCAAAATCTATACTTCCATCCTTAACTTCCATCACTGGATTTTCAGGATTTGTCAGATCACTCTTCTCTTCAAGAACCTCTGCTATACGCTTACCACTCGCTGCAGACATAGTGATCATTACAATTACCATAGAAAGCATCATAAGACTTATAAGTATCTGCATGCAGTATGCAAGAAGCGTAGACAGATTACCTGTTGTAAGGTCACCGCCAGTTACTATAAGCTTAGCTCCCACCCAGCTAACCATCAAGATACAGAAGTAAATCGTCGATTGCATAACTGGCATAGCAATTGCCATTATACTCTCCGCTTTTACAAAAAGGTTGTAGATCATTCCGCTAGCTTTCTTGAACTTCTTATTCTCGAAATCTTCTCTAACGAAGCCCTTTACAACTCTGATGGCAGATACATTTTCCTGTACACTTTCATTCATCTCGTCGTACTTTGGAAATGCCGCTGTAAAATATTTAGTTACCCTAGATATAAGGAAGCCGCCTACGATAGCTAGAAATATAACTGCATAGAGGTATACCATAGCAACCTTTGGACTAATCGCAAAGGCCGCAACCATGGCAACTATCAGATTGATAGGTGCTCTAGTCATCATTCTCAGCACCATTTGATAGGCATTCTGAACATTTGTAACATCAGTAGTAAGTCGTGTAACCAGACTAGCTGATGAGAACTTATCGATATTTGAGAAAGAGAAATCCTGTATATTCTTATACATATCTCTTCTAAGATTCTTAGCAAGACCTGCAGAAGCTTTAGCTCCATACATTCCGCCCATTATACCAACAAAAAGAGCCCCCAGAGCCAGCAGTATCATCAATCCACCATACATAAGTATGTGAGACATATCGATATTATCGCCCTCGGAAATATCTATAATTTTACCCATTACTATAGGAATAATGGTCTCAAAAATAACCTCTAGTATCATAAATACTGGAGTTGCAAAAGACGCCTTCTTAAATTCCTGAACTTCCTTCAGAATAGTCTTAACCATTTGGTTTCTGCTCCTTATCGCCAAGCATTTTTACGAATCGTGACTTAGTTTATCACATGTTTGATTTCTTTACAATCTACTTTAAGTAGCTTATAATTGTTTTGTCCAAAGGACGATACATATAATCGGAAAGGAAATAATCATGATTGAATATAATGTAGGAATACTTGGCGCCGGAGTTATTGCCGGAGTTATCGCTGATGTTCTAAAGAATATGAATGGCTTCTGCCCATATGCTATAGCAGCTAGAGACGAGACAAGAGCAAAAGAATTTGCAGAGAAATACGAAATCGAAAAAAGCTACGGTTCATACGATGCACTTCTTGAGGATCCAGAGGTTGAGCTTGTATATATAGCAACCGTCAACTCTAACCACGTGGAGCTTGCTAAAAAATGTATCGATGCTGGAAAGCCTGTATTTGTAGAGAAGCCTATATCCTATAACGCAAAGACTGCCGAAGATCTTCTGAAATACGCTGAAGAAAAGGGTGTCTTCTGCGGAGAGGCTATGTGGCTAAGATATAATCCACTTATGGGCCTTGTTTCTGATCAATTAAAGAAAAATATAATCGGAGACGTACGTCTCATCACCGCAAACCTCGGATACAATCTTGCGGGCCGAGAAAGAATCCTTAAGCCAGAGCTTGCTGGAGGTTCACTTCTGGATATCGGTATCTATCCTATAACTGCAGTGCTTATGCTTATGGGAAGACCTCCTATTCAGGTTGCTGCAGAGCCTATGCTTACAACAACTGGTGTAGATGCTTATTCAACTCTGTATATGAGATTCCCTCAGGGAAGAGTTGCCATGGTTACAAATTCTGTAACTACCCAGCTCGATAATAAATGTATAATCTACGGAACACACGGAAGAATCGAGATAGATAATGTAAATAATCCTAAGAAAGTAACTATTTATGGTTCTGATGGAAAAGCAAAGGGTGAGATGAAGCCTAAGAACGAAGAATATACTGGATATGAATATGAATTTAAGGCAGCCAGAAAAGCAGCTATTTCTGGAAAGAAAGAGACAGACGAATATTCTATCGCTCAGACTATAGAACTGTACAAGATTACAGACTCTATCCGTTATATGTGGAATGAGATGTTCCCACTTCCTGAAGAGCCAGAGAAGAGAAAACCTGAGCAGAAGGAAGCACCAGAAATCAGAAATGCATAAAGTTATATATCAAAAAGAGGGATGCACTGCATCCCTCTTTTTTACTGATTAGCCAGCATCGCTATTAAGTCGTCTGCCTCCATTTGTCCCGGAGCACTCTCCATTCCTATTGAAGCAAAGGTTAGTGCAGAGCCTGTTTCCTTTCCCTTGATTCGAGAAATTACACCAATATCTCCCATAGATATAAGAGCAACCGGTCTATATCTCTCAGCCACAACCTTTTTATTAAGCTCCATAAGTCTTCTAGTATCAAACTCATTCTTAGGCATAACAGCAATCTTAAGTATATCGCCGCCGAGAATCTCCATCTGCCTAAGCTTCTCTTCTATATCCATATCATGAGGAGTCTTGTAGAAATCATGATAGGAAAGAATAACTCCGACTCCACCCTTATGAGCACCTGTGGTGGCGCGGGCGATATTATAATTTCCAACGACTGCCTCTACATCCACCAGATCAACCAGCCCGGACATTATTACATTTTTATATACATTTTCCAGATGTGTGCCAACTCTGTCATGGCGAAGCTCTCCGCCCTGTTCCTCGCTTCTAAAGGTGAAGAGAAGTAGTCTATCTTCAAAGGTTTCTCTAAGTTTTTCCAAAACAGCTGTTACTTTTTCAGGCGTAGCAACATCGTTATAGAAGTCCGATCTCCATTCTATAACAGCAACCTTCAGATCTTCCCTGTCCGGATACTTGGCATCCAGTCTATCCAGTTCAGCTCTTATAATCCGAGCATGATTTATTATCTCCTCATCCGTTCGTCCTATCACAGGAACACAGATGCGGGGAGTGCCATTTCCGAAGGTATATTCTTTGATTGTAAATGTTTTACTGTTGTCATCCGCAAACATGAACAATAACCCCTGTAATAACAACCATTACTATCTCGCAAACCGCAAAAATAACCACTATTCCAACATTATTTATCTTCAGATTCTTCTTCATGTGATCATGGAAGGGGAATCTGACATTCTTAAACAAATTAATCTTAAATACTCTCAGTACAGCAAGCTTCAGAAGACCAAGGCCTCCGTCAAACAGGAATACAAGAGACAGCAGTATAAATGCAAATGGATGACCTGACTTCATAGCAAGAATAGCTATCAGGAAGCCTATTGCACGGGAACCTGCATCTCCCATCAGAACCTTACTTGGAGTCCAGTTGAAAGCAAGATATGCCACAAGAACGAAGGACATGATCACTGACATCACTGAGAACTTAGCCAGCTGTGTCCCGAATATCATAGAGAATGCAAACAGCTCTATAATAGAAACTGTTCCACACAGTCCATCTATACCATCTGAACAATTAGTTACATTTATTGAGCCCCAGATAAGTGCTACCGCAAGTATAACATAGAGAACCTTTGGAATGTGGAAATGCAGACTGAACAGCTGAACATCTGTGGAGTTATATATAACAAATGTAATCGCCGCAATTACTGCAAGAACAAAATCAAGTATTCCCTTGATAAGCTCTCCCCAAGGAGCCTTGGCTGCATCATCCAGATATCCTGTTATCATCATTACAACTGTTAGCGCAAGCATAATAACGAAACACTTGTCATAAGCAAGAGTTATAGGGATAAATAGAAGGATTGAAATGACATATACCAGAATCATCAGTATTCCGACGCCGGTAACCTTTCCGTTTGATGCTTTATTTACCTCTACTTTATTCCCCTTTGCATCTGTTACAAACTTGCCGCCGTCCCTTGGAAGAAATCCAAATGGACGAACCAGAAGCGCATATGTAAGCAGGAACGCAAAGCCTGCTGCAATCAGCACAACAAATCTATCCGCTATGTGTTTGCTAAGTAATCCGTATAACACTTATCTACCTCGAATCTTTTGATTAATATATTTTAGCTTCTTCCTCGCCATTCATCACGCGAAGTGCCCCCTGTGCAAGAGCAAGCAGTTCATCCTCTCCAGGATAAACTGTGACAGGAGCGATAAAGCTGACTCTATCCTTGATATCACTTGTTACCTGCTCGCCGTAGGCAATTCCTCCAGTAAGGATGATCTGGTCAACCTTACCCTTGAGAACTGTTGACATAGCTCCGATATCCTTGCTTACCTGATAAATGAATGCGTCAAATACAAGCTTTACTTTTTCATCTGTAAGGCTGCGCTTATAAACCTCTTGAGCATTGTTAGTTCCAACAAGAGCATTGTAGCCGCCATTTCCGATGAGCTTCTTCTTAATCTCATCCTTAGTATATTCTCCTGAGAAACACATTTCAACAAGAGCTGCCGGTGGAACCCCACCCGCTCTCTCAGGAGAAAATGCTCCCTCTCCGGAAAGTGCATTGAATACATCAACTATTCTTCCGCCTGTATGAGCCCCAACAGATACACCGCCGCCCATATGAACTACGATTAGGTTCAGGTCCTCATAAGCTTTTCCTACTTCCTTTGCATATCTCTTAGCAACAGCCTTCTGATTGAGGGCATGAAATATAGAAACTCTTGGAAGCTCAGGAACACCTGATATTCTGGCAACCGGCTCCAGCTCATCAACAACAACAGGATCTACAATATAGGAAGGAACTCCTATCTCATCAGCTATCCCCTTCGCAAGGATACCACCGAGGTTAGAGGCATGCTCACCACCAACGCCAATCTTCAGATCCTCTATCAGCTTATCTGTTACCGCGTAGGTTCCACTTGGAATAGGCTTCAGAAGTCCGCCACGACCTACTATTACATTGAAGCTCTTTATATCCTCTCCCTTTTCAGCAAGGAAGTCCAGGATCATTCCCTTACGGAAATCAACCTGATCTACTATCTTCTCAAACTGAGCTATTTCCTCAGTTGTATGTCTAAGTGTCTCTTCAGACACCAGTTTCTCATCTTCAAATATACCCAGCTTTGTAGAAGTTGAACCTGGGTTGATAATAAGTGACTTTATCATTTTCTTCTCTCCATATACTTATTGATTCTTCACTTTATTTGCAACGCTTACTTCTTTAGTGAATCTGCAACGAGCACTCCGAGCGCCAGTGAATTAACCTTAACTTCAAAGCTGTCTGAACGTGATGTCAGGATAACCGGTGCGGCTGTACCTGTGATAAGGTTACCATTCTTAACCTTAGCAAAATGCACCAAACCCTTGTAGAGAATATTTCCTGCATGAATATCAGGGAACAGAAGCACATCTGCATCACCAACAATCTTACGTCCTGTTGCGCCCTTATGCTGAGCAGCCTCTGGACATGTAGCAAGATCAAGGGACAGAGGTCCATCAACTATACAACCTGTTATCTCGCCTCTTTCATTCATCTGACGAAGCTCGTCTGCCTCAACAGTTTCAGGCATCTTAGGATTTACAACCTCAACAGCTGCAAGAGGTGCAACCTTAGGATTATCTATTCCACAGGCGTTACAGATAGCAACCGTATTATTTATGATATTTGCCTTATCCTCAAGTGTAGGATATGGAACAAAAGCCACGTCTGTAAGGAAGAGCAAATGATCAACGCCCTCCATCTCGAATACACATACATGACTGAGTGGCTTTCCTGTTCGAAGGCCAACCTCTTTATCAAGAACTGAACGAAGAAAATCCTTTGTATCAATAAGACCCTTCATATACATATCAGCCTTGCCATCATGAACAAGCTTAACTGCAGCAAGAGACGCCTCAATAGGATCCTTTACATCTATAACCTCATAGTCGTTGAGATCCATTCCTATCTCATCCGCTATAGGCTTAATTTTATCCACATCACCTACAAGGATAGAATCCGCTATCTCTTTCTCCTTAGCAGCCTTTACTGCTAAAAGTACTTCATCATCCTGAGCAACTGCTACAGAAACCTTCTTCTTCTCGACCTGGGATAATCTGTCAAGAAGGTCGTCGAAACTCTTACTCATCTAATTTTTCCACCTTTCATCTCATTTAACGCTGAGAATTAATTTATCATATTTAGAAGCTCTTTTCAATTGAGCTTATTTCTTTTTGTCCTCTATCAGGTCAGATATAAACTGAGCCGCAATAGGAAGCAATGTGAGAAGAATCGCCAGTATAGCGAGCATCTTGTCGGTATTTTGAGCCTTAAGAGCCTTTGTATATGCAGCTCTAATATCCTTGCGTTCTCTCTTCTCTGCCTTCTTGGCCGCCTTCTTCTCTTTCTTACGAGCCTTCTTGGCTTCTTTCTTTGCTATACTTACTGCCTTCTTGGCACGTGTTACTCCATTCTTCTCCATACGTCCTCCTAATCCGTTTAAGATTCTTTAGCTCCATATATGCGATAGATAACTAATAAGTGCCGCAAGTCCTACAAGAACCAGAAATGGAACTACACCAATAATTGTTTCCTTAACACCCTTTTTATGAACTCTGTCATTTCCTATAAATCGGTGAACTCCGTCCTTCTCTATAAGTTCAACCTCTTCACCTTTTTCGTAGCAGCAGAACATCGGACTCTGTTTAGCATAAACAGTATTTCCACCCTTTGTCTTAATCGTCATCTCGATCACAGGCTTATGTGTCATTTCGTCGTAAATCTTTTCCATTGACTTGATCTTGCCCGTTACTACATTCCAGCCCTTAAGCTTACGTTTCTTTCTATGAGCACTTCCGGCGGTAGCAAAAAACAGTTCAACTAAGAAGATTATTATAAATGCTACCCCAATAATATTTTTTAACATCTTTATTATCTACTTGGGCGATCAGACGCCGCTCCCCTTTTCTCAAATAGTCGATTAACATTATACTTCAAAACCGGCAGAAAATGAAGAAGAAAAAGGTCTAAAAAATGTACAGTCTATACAGACAAATATCATAGAATATTGTATAATAGAGATACTGATGGGGCTCATAAGCTTTGGGGTTAGTAAGCTTAGAGCATTGACTACATAGAAGGAGGTTACTTTATGAACGTATATACAACGGACAAAATTCGTAATGTCGTTCTGCTCGGCCATGGGGGCTCCGGCAAAACATCGCTCGTCGAAGCGATGGTATATCTTGCTGGCATGACGAAACGTATGGGCAGTGTTGAGAATGGTAACACTGTGAGTGATTATGACAAAGAAGAGATCAAAAGAGGCATATCTATAAGAACGTCAGTTATTCCGATTCCCTGGGATGGATATAAGATAAATATCCTTGATACCCCAGGGGCTTTTGATTTTATAGGGGAAACTGAAGAAGCCGCAGCTGTTGCAGATGCCGCTATAATAGTTATTTCTGCCAAGGCTGGAATAGAGGCAGGAACAAAGCGTGCCTGGAATCTCTGCGAGAAGAGAAATCTTCCAAGAATGTTCTTCGTAACTGATATGGATATAGATAAGGCAAGCTATAGAAAGGTAGTTCAGGAGCTGCAGGACCTATATGGCAAGAAAATCGCTCCGCTTCACCTGCCTGTCCGTGAGAACGAGCAGTTTGTCGGATATGTAAATGTCATTCAGCAGCGCGCCAAAAGATGGAATAATCACGGAACTGTAGATAAGTTCGAGGTTCCGGAATATTCAAAGGAAAACCTTGCTATATGCCGTGATGTTCTAATGGAGTCTGTCGCCGAAACAAGCGAAGAATTCATGGAGAGATATTTCGATGGCGGAGAATTCTCTGAGGATGAGATAAGACAGTCCCTCAGAGTAAATGTTCAGGAAGGTTCTATCGTCCCGGTTCTTATGGGCTCAAATACTCTGGCCAGAGGAATGTATACCCTCATGGTAGATATCATTAAATATTTTCCAAGTCCAGATAGATGTAAATGTGCCGGAATAAATACAGAAAGCAATGAGGTTTTTGAGGCCGATTATAACTTCTCCAAGCCTAAGTCGGCATATATCTTCAAAACAATTGCCGATCCATACATCGGAAAATATTCTCTCATCAAGGTTAATTCCGGAGTACTTAAGGCGGATGATGTTCTATTTAATTATCATAGAGATGCCGATGAGAAAATAGGAAAGATATATGTTATTACAGGAAATAATATCGAAGAAGTAAAGGAGCTGCATGCGGGAGATATTGGCGCACTGGCAAAGCTTTCTGTGAGCCAGACGACAGATTCTCTATCTACTAGAAAGAATCCTGTCACCTATATCAGAACTCCTATTTCTAAACCATACGTATATAGACGCTATACCGCTAACAAGAAGGGAGACGAGGATAAGATCTCTCAGGCACTATCCAAGCTCACTATGGAAGACCTGACCCTGAAGCTTGTTAATGATAGCGAAAATGCCCAGACACTTATCTATGGTATAAGCGAGCAGCACCTAGATGCTGTGCAAAGCATGCTCAAAGAAAAGTACAAGGTAGATATTGAACTATCCCGTCCAAGGATAGCCTTCAAAGAAACTATACTGAAGAAGGTAGATACCGAATATAAATATAAGAAGCAGTCTGGTGGACACGGCCAGTACGGTCATGTAAAGATAATTATGGAGCCTGCAAAGGATAGAGAAACTACTTATGAATTCGAACAGACTGTAGTTGGTGGTGCAGTTCCTAAGAACTACTTTCCTGCCGTTGAAAAGGGAATCATGGAAGCCGTAAAGTCGGGACCTCTCGCCGGATATCCAGTTATAGGAGTTAAGATAAACCTCTATGATGGCAGCTATCATAGTGTTGATTCCTCTGAGCTAGCCTTTAAGGTTGCAACTGAACAGGCCTTTAAGAAGGGCTTCATGGAGGCTTCTCCAGTACTCCTCGAACCAATAGCAACTCTAAAGGTTGTTCTTCCAGATGAATACACCGGTGATATAATGGGCGACCTAAGCAAGAGACGCGGTAAGATAACAGGAATGAATCCTGTTGAGGATGGTTATCAGGAGATAGTCGCAGATATTCCTTATATCGAACTTTATCAGTATGATGCTAGTCTTAATTCAATGACTAGAGGAACGGGAGTCTTCTCCTACGAATTCGCAAGATACGAGCAAGCTCCTGATGAAGTAGCCAAAAAAGAAATTGAGATTTCCAAGAATAAAGAATAAAGAACAACAAACAAAGAATAACCTAAGAAACCTCAAAACAAAAAAACATATTAAAATCTAAATAGAATCCAAACGAAAAGCCCCAGACCAAATGGTCTGGGGCTTTATTATCATTAATATAAGATTTACAGCTGAGGACCTGCAGCAACAAGTGCCTTACCAGTCTCATTTGTCTCATACTTCTTGAAGTTCTTTACGAATCTCTCAGCAAGATCCTTAGCCTTTGCCTCCCACTCGCCAGGCTCAGCATATGTATCACGAGGATCAAGGATTGCTGGATCAACTCCTGGAAGAGATGTAGGTACTTCGAAATCGAAGTAAGGAATCTTCTTTGTCTCAGCCTTATTAACATCACCATTCAGGATAGCATCGATGATACCACGTGTATCCTTTATAGAGATACGCTTTCCTGTACCATTCCAACCTGTGTTAACGAGGTAAGCCTTAGCTCCGCTCTTCTGCATCTTCTTAACAAGCTCCTCACCATACTTTGTAGGATGAAGCTCAAGGAACGCCTGTCCGAAGCAAGCTGAGAATGTAGGTGTAGGCTCTGTGATACCTCTCTCTGTACCAGCAAGCTTAGCAGTAAATCCTGAAAGGAAGTAGTACTGTGTCTGCTCTGGTGTAAGGATTGATACTGGAGGAAGTACTCCGAAAGCATCTGCTGAAAGGAAGATAACATTTTCAGCATCAGGTCCTGAAGACTTTCCATTTACATTCTTAGCAATATTTGTGATGTGCTCGATAGGATATGATACACGAGTATTCTCTGTAACGCTCTTATCAGCAAAATCAATCTTTCCAGCTCCGTCTACTGTTACGTTCTCAAGAAGAGCATCTCTCTTGATAGCGTTGTAGATATCTGGCTCTGACTCTTTATCAAGGTTGATAACCTTAGCATAGCAACCACCCTCGAAGTTGAATACACCGTTGTCATCCCAACCGTGCTCATCATCTCCGATAAGAAGTCTCTTAGGATCTGTAGAAAGTGTTGTCTTACCTGTTCCTGAAAGACCGAAGAAGATTGCTGTGTTCTTTCCGTCCATATCTGTGTTAGCTGAGCAGTGCATTGCTGCAATACCCTTAAGTGGAAGATAGTAGTTCATCATTGAGAAGATACCCTTCTTCATCTCTCCACCATACCATGTATTGATGATAACCTGCTCACGGCTTGTGATGTTGAATACTACAGCTGTCTCTGAGTTAAGACCAAGCTCCTTGTAGTTCTCAACCTTAGCCTT